>JBBSBR010000001.1:0-65177 GCA_038251135.1 Candidatus Saccharimonadia bacterium
AATACCTGCCGGGATTAGAACCTCACCTAGCCGATATGAGGACATAAAAGAAAGCGCCGTCAAATGAAGGCGCTTTCTTTTAGAACGTTTCTCTTGGCTAGCCCAAGTGCAAAGTAGTTGATTGTTCAATTAATGGTGGAGATAGAGGGATTCAAACCCTCGGCCTCTGCAATGCGAATGCAGCGCTCTATCAGCTGAG
This sequence comes from Candidatus Saccharimonadia bacterium, assembly GCA_038251135.1. GTDB lineage: Bacteria > Patescibacteriota > Saccharimonadia > UBA4664 > UBA4664 > JBBSBR01. The sequence goes on from JBBSBR010000001.1 coordinate 200, forward strand.
CTATATCCCCGCAACTAATCCATAATGAACCAATCGACGTCCGAGCGTCAACCGGCTAGTGCGTCCCCAGGGGATGATGTTAGTTTTCGAGGATTAGTTGTATCCCCTGGGGACTAGAGCCACTCGATCTCCTGATCACCGATCAGGATACGGTCGCCGTCCTTGATGTGTTGCCGCTTGAGCTCGCGGGCGATTCCCTGACGGCGGATAATGTCGCGCAGGCGCTCGACGCCCTCGTCCTCTTCGAAATTGGTACGGCGGGCAAAGCCCTCAATGCGGTCGCCGCTGATGCGGAAGGCGCCGTCCGGCTCAACTGTCACTTTCCATACGTCCGGTAGCTTGGTCACGTCGATCACCGTCTCATCCGCCTCGGCTTCCAGACGGGCACGCTCTTCGCGGGTATGACGGACCTGGGCAACCACGGCATCCAGGAGCTGATCCAGGCCCTGATGGGCTTGGGCGGAGATCACAAAGACCGGACCGCCGGTGTGCGTCAGCAAGGCGGTATGGGCGTTCTGCAGCGTCGGCTCATCGACCGTATCGGCCTTGGTGATGAGAATTAGTTGCGGACGCTTGCTCAGGTCGACGGCGTAATTCTTGAGCTCGCCCTGAATAATTTCATAGTCACGAACCGGGTCGCTTGAGCCGGCCTCGATCATGTGCAGGAGCACGGCCGTGCGCTCCACGTGCCGCAGGAACGCGTCTCCAAGGCCTTTGCCCTGGCTGGCGCCCTCGATGAGACCCGGGATATCGGCGACCATAAAGGTGTATTTGCGGTGATCGACGACGCCGAGGTTCGGCACGAGCGTGGTGAAGGCGTAGTCGGCGATCTCCGGCTTGGCGTTAGAGATTACCGAGAGCAACGTAGACTTGCCGGCATTCGGCAACCCGACCAACCCCACATCAGCCACGAGCTTAAGCTCGAGACGCAGCATTCGGGTATCGCCGAACTCCCCCAGCTCGGCATTTTTGGGAGCCTGCCGAACCGACGACTGAAAATGGGCGTTACCAAATCCCCCGCGGCCACCTTTGGCCAATATCGCCTCTTGGCCGTCTTTGGTAAGGTCGGCGACCAAGTCATCGCCCTCCCAGATTTGAGTACCTTCCGGCACCTTGACATAAATGGCCTCGCCATTCTTGCCGTGTTTGCGGTTGCCACCGCCCACCGACCCATCCTCGGCCACGATCTTGCGGGTTGTGCGGTACGAAGACAGGGTGTGAGAATTATGGTCGACAATAAATATTACGTCGCCGCCGCGGCCGCCGTCGCCGCCATCCGGACCGCCCATGGCACGATACTTCTCATGACGAAAAGATGAGCGGCCATCGCCGCCCTTACCAGCCCGTATTTCGATCGTTGCTGTATCTGTGAACATATTTATGACACTATATCATAATATTGACAATAATTTCCACCTTAATTACTATATTCATTATCGTCGGTACCCCCAGTACCGGCCAGCACATCCGAGGGGGTAAAATGATGCGCTTTCGCCGCAAGGTAAGCGAGGAACTTAATCCTCTCGACCGACTTATACGAATCTTGGGCCTATGCCTGACTGCCGAGATCCTGCTCGCCGACACAGACACATTGAGGATGTGGCGGTTAGGCAACCTTGAGCCAACCACGGCGCAACTGCAACGTATCATCTGGTTCCTCGACGTTTGCCGTTGGTTTAAAGCCAACTGTTCCAAGACCGTATCGGTCAAATCATGGATATTGGCTAACGTTGCCGACTTTAGCGTCCCGAATGACCAACTTGAGACAAATTTTGAGCGTGTGTCAGAGCGGGCGCTGCGCGAGTACTAGCCCCATACCAAAAGACCCGGGATACGTTATGTATTCCGGGTCTTTATCTGATCGGATCTTAGCTGACGAACTAAGGACTAGTAGATGTAGCGGAAGCTATTGGCCGATACGGTACGGTAGGAGACACGACCCCATCCGCCGTTGTAGTTCATCTCGGAGACGGTCACCATACCGCCCGAGACCGACTCTACGTAGGCAACGTGGCCAAAGTAACCGGCACCGGTCCAAGCGATGGCTCCGCGGGCCGGCGTCGAGCCAACCGAGAAACCGGATCGCTGAGCGTTGTAGTACCAAGCGTTGGCGTTGCCCCAGAAGGACGGGATGCTGCGGCGCGAGGCGACATAGTAGGTGCAGTAGCCGAACGAGTAACCGTTGGCGCCGCCTGAGTAGTAGGTCAGATGCGGTGCGATCGAGGCTCCGGCGACACGACCTTGAGTTTGAGCAACCTGCACCGGCGCGGCGGGCTTGGGCGCATCGGCCTTAACGCCGTCGGGAATCAGGATGGTCGAACCGACTACCAGGCCTTTCACTTCGGCGTTGTTGAACGACACAATCTGAGCGGCGTTGGCGCTGAATTTGGCGGCCAACGACTCGGGGGTATCGCCCGCAGCCACGGTGTACTGCAATCCGGTGACGGGCAGGATGGTCAAAACCGTGCCGGGAGCGATCGAGTCGGCATTTGAGATGTCATTGGCCCACTTAATCGTCGAGCTCGTAATATTGAACTTACTCGCCACGCCCGAGAGCGTATCGCCAGGCTGCACGGTGTAGCTTGAGATATCGCGGGTGGCGTTGCCGGCAGTCGTCACGACCTGCCGCTTTGACAGCGTCAGATCATCGCTCGTCAGCAAGGCGACCTGCTGGTTCTTGACCGAGGCGGTCTTGGCGGCTTCCGTCGTGATCATGAACTGGCTCTTTTTGGCCAGATCGGCGGCGATGTTGGCCGTTGCGGTCTCGTCGAGTACGGTGCCGGTTCCTGCCTGAGCCGACATCAACCGCACGCTCAGCGAGTGGGCCTGTGTCGGATTATTGGCCAGCACAATGAGACTCGCCGTAGCGATGAGCCCCAGATGAGCCAGATAACGAGGGTGGTAATGGGAACTTGCAGTTTTGGCGACCCCGCGTGAGGTCTTGGCGATTGTCCGGCCAATATTTGCTTGGCTGGCGGACTTATTTCTGCGAATCGCTGGACTTTTTATGTTCGAAAATGTCTCTGAGGGAGTTCCGATTCCCATTGTCGGGAACTGTTCAAGGGAACTGCCGAGGGCACTTCTACTAATAACCTGTCTCCACCTCAACCCATACGCCGAAGCGTCGGATTGAGCACTACCTTTACTTGCGTCTTACCCTCAGTCGTTGGACTGAGGCAGAAGAATTTCGACCGTTAGATTAATACTTCGTATCGACGGTTCAAGGTAGTAAACTGATACGTTTACGATTATACCGCTAACGCTTATCAATTTACTTTGCTAGTCTATCAACCGCCACTGGGACTGTCAACAATGTTAAATGGCTTTATAAAGGGATAAACTGATACCGGTTATCCTTATCAATTGATGCAGCCGGGCCGCTACCACATATGTCGGTAATGTCAAATGCCAGTAAAACCGACTGATTATGGCTTAAGACCGTACTAATTGAGGTACTTCGAAATATTGGCTTGATGCTCGGCATACGTCTTGGCGAAGTAGGTCTTGCCGTCCTTGCCGGTCAAAAAATAGCTGTAGTCAGTAGCGGCCGGGTGAGCAACGGCATCCAGTGCCGACAGGCCGGGATTTGCGATCGGGCCGGGCGGCAAACCGACTACTTTGCGCGTATTATAGGGCGAATCCAGATTGACGTTGAAGGGGACTCCCAGAAGTTGAGCCGCGTAAACGGCCGTGACGTCCGACCCCAAGGGCTGCTTCTCACGGTAGCGCTTCAGAAACACCTGAGCAACGATCGGTCGGTCGCTCGCAATATTTACCTCCCGCTCGACGATCGAGGCGATCGTAAGCCCCTGGTGAAGCGTCAGCCCTTCGGCGGCAAACGCCTGCACGTACTCGGGGCCGACCTTGCGGCTAAAGTTATCGAGCATGGCGTTTACCAGCTCGGAGCCGGTAGTTGAAGAGTTAACGGTATAGGAATCCGGAAACAGGTAACCCTCAAGGCTGACGGTAGCGGGTTTACCGGCCAAAAACGATTGATCGTGCGGCTCGTTCAGGGCGGCCTCAAACTCAGCCGCGGGTATACCGAGAAGAGCCGCCTCCTTTTCGATCTGCTTGATCGTGTAGCCCTCGGGAACGACCAGCCGGTCGGTAAGCGTCTTGCCCTGCGACAGTATATTGGCAACATCCGGGGCGCTCAATGTGGGGGTAAGTGAGTAAGTACCGGCCTTGAGGAGTCGTCGCTGACCATGAAAGTTAATATAAGTCATGAAGGCGTTTCGATCGCGGATCAATCCGGCAGCCTTCAGATTATCGGCGATCTCCGGCGCGGTTTGGCCGGACTTCACCTCAAAGACGACCGCTTGGCCAGTTTTTGCAGGAGCAGTCAGATCGAAGCGATAGATACCGTATGTTACGGCAAATACCATAAGTGCTACGGCGGCTGCAATTGGGATTGCACGTCGTCGGCTGGGTCGTTTCATAGGTTTCCCAGATAATCTTGAAGAATGATAGTGGCGGCCTCGGCGTCGATATCGGACTTGTCGTACTTACGTCCCGACTCGCGTAAACGTTCTTCCGCGACGCTCGAAGTACCGGCCTCATCCTGATAGACGATCTCAGCATCAAGCTTTCCCAGAATCTCCTCGGTAAAGCGCCGGACTGCCAGCGTTTGGGGGGTTTCGCGTCCATCCAAGCTTCGGGGCAGGCCGACTACAATAGTATCGAACGGCCCTTCCTGCCTTATGGTAGCGACCAATTCATGGGGCGCGATGGTTTTGTGCGGGTTCGCCAAACGAACTTCGTCGTCGGCGACGGCCAAGCCCATACGGCGTTCACCATAATCGATTCCCAGATATCGCTTCACGAATCCCCTGTTTTTATTTATTGTTGGCGATTTGAATATTTATCGTAATCTTAGAAGCGCTGCGTGGCAAATTTGACGCCCAAGACGGCCAGAGGCTGATCTCGGCATGGTCGACGCCGGCGTACTTGGAGACGATATCGACCGCATCGCCGTAGCGCTTGCCCTTGATGTCGTTGGCAATCTTGACCTTGTCGAACTTTGGCCCCCCATAGGCTACGGTCGTAAAGCGGAAGCCCTGAAGACCGGCGCCGTTTTTGGCTGCCAGCGTAACTTGACCGGTCGGGATACCGTTATCATATACCTCATTCTGGCCGCCCACTTGATTCTGCTCTTGGTTGAGAATCAGCGCCGTGTAGTCGGCGGTCGGTACGGCCAGTTCGCTATAGGTAACTTTGAGGGCCAACGTACCGGTTGACGCTTCGGCGCCGACGGCCGGACTGGGTACGGCGCTGACAACTACAACGACAGACGAGCTTGGCAAAGCCATATATCCGCTCGGAACCTTGGCGTCCAACTCTTTCTGACCACCGTCCTTGTCTTTGACCAACATATCGGCTTGAGCTTTGTCGACATCGGCCTGAGCGACAATTGTAATCGTCTTGGAAGTTCCGCCGGCCATCTGACCCCCTTGGCCGTAAGTATAATTCTGAAGTGCTGCCGAAAGTCCGGGAATAGTGTATTTAGCAGGCGCTTCGTTATAACTGTCTCCTGCTTGATCAGAGGTTACGGCTACGTCTTGTCTACCCGGGACCGGAATAGCGGCAAACGGGGGCGTTGATGATGCCTTATAGGTTAGTCCGGCAACGTGCACATCGGCATCTGATTTGAAAATTTTTCCGTCGGGAGCCTGGAATCGTGTCCCTGCGACAAAGTCATGAGGTGACGGATCGTTATTTACTACCGTCATTGTTCCTGTCGCTTGAGTGCCCACATCTTTCGTACCGGTCGGCGTGAACGGTCCACTTAAGTCCTTGGTCAGGGTAATACTCTGACCCGCAAGCGTGCTGCTGACGACGTCGGATTTCGTCGCATTGGTATCGACCCAAAACGAAGTGTCGATGTTCACGCTAGACCCGATGGCAAACAGCTTAACCGTCGCCTTGGTGAGAAAGGCCATCGCGACAAAATAGCCGATCACCAGAAAGGCAGCGGCGCCTACCCAAAGCATTCGTCGCTTCAGGACGCCAAAGTTCGGTACCTTAGGCAATTTTTTGGACGTCGTTTGAGGGTCTGTAGCCGCCCCGGAATCAGCCTTAGTTTTCGACCCGTCATCGGCAGGCAGCTCCTCGCCCAAGTCTTCAGCGGGCCATGGTACGATCTCGGGCGGCGCTGCCAGCTTGGTACTCGGCTTATCGTCGATCTTTTTACGCGCGATGGCCGGCGGTACGACTACGGCCGAGGCCGCCAACGCTGCCGCCTTCTTGGCGTCGCTGGCCTCGTCCTCGTCATCCTCTTCGATGATATCCTCGTTCGAAATCGGTTTTGGAGCTTCCGTCGCACTCATGATCGCCTCGGCGCCAACCGAAGCCGCGACCGCCAGACCCACGCTGGCAGCTAGATTCTTGGCAATCCGGTCATTGGTAACGAGCACCAGCTCTTTACCGCTGTCAGCCGCCGCCTTCTTGAGTAATTTCTGATTGATGATGCTCTGGAGCATCGTGGAGCGTTTGGGTACCACAATCTGAACGCTCTTACCGGGCGTCTTGGACAGCTTATCAATGGCTGAAGTAATATCTTCATCGACCTCTAGGTAGAGGACAGCATCATTCATGATCCTACTTTACCACAAAGCTTATGTTTTCGGGTGGATATGCACACATAAACATTGATTTATGTTTAAATTTATGCTATAGTCATAGACTGTTCATCGTACCTACACAAAAGAAGGGTCGTGAAGTGCATGAGTGCACCACGCAAGATTCACACCATCGTGACCCACGTTCGTCCGCACCTGGACGAGATCACGGCAATCTGGCTGATCCAGCGTTTCGGCAGACAGTTCTTCGACATCCCCCGCGATGTGAAGTTCGAGTACTGGGACGCCCGGCAGCTATCCGCCCGACGGCCGCACGGCCGACGAGTGGGAGAACGACGGCTACCTGCTCATCGGAGTCGGCCACGGCCGGTTCGATGAGCACCCGAGCGAGACGACCGACCGCATCGAAGGACACTCCTCGACCAGTCTGGTGGCGAAAGCCATTAGAGTGGAGAAGCGCACAGAACTGCACCGGATCGTAGAGTACGTGACCAAGAATGACCTTGAAGGCGGCACCAATAGCTGGGAGCTTCCGGCCATCATCGGAAACAGCATGCTCAGTACCCCGACGACACCGCGCGCGTCATGCGCTGGGTGCACCAAGGACTTAATGCGCAATACGCTCAGGCGGTCCAGTTCAAAACCGCACTCGGTATCGTGAATGCGGGTCGGATCGTAGTGTTTGGGGACGAGGCCAATGAGGCCAAGCTCCTGATCGTCACGTCCGACAACGAGCGCGTACTGGCGGCGGCCTGGTCGTCCCGGCACCGTCCCCAGGCCGTGATCGTCGCACACGCCAGTGGTCGCGTTCAGATCTTCGCCAATAAGCGCATGGGGCTTCGGCTCAATGCACTGGCGGCGGCCGTCCGTATCGCAGAGGCCGCCAAGCGCGGTATCACCCTCGATCTCTCCACCGAGATGCTCGAGCGCGAAGGTTCTGTGGTCGGCGCCGAGGTCTGGCACTACTTTCTCGCCGGCGAGATGCTGTTCAACGGCAGTCTCACCGCACCCCGTACCGAGGCGACGTTACTGAGTATTGAAGAGCTCATTGAGCTCTTCCAGCAGCACGTTCAGCCCCCTTCGCCCATCGAGGAGATCCCGGCGACGTAGTCGCCCAGATCGACACCCTCTAGCGTCTTTGATCTTCGGATCCAAGTGCCGGTACGTAACCCGGCGCACTCAACGACTGCGTAGTCGTTCTGATGAGTCCAAAAGGACGAAAATGTTTGCTCGCCTACGTATTTGAAGTATAGTTTCATTACTTCAATCCACTTCGAGATCGGAGAGCATCGTGGCCAACAGTCAAATTGCCGAGATGGTCGATCGGCTCAACCAACTGCTCGGACACGGGATGGTCGCATCGCTGGCAGGTGCTGAAACTGCGAGCATCGCCGAGCGCTGGGCCGAACCCACCGGCAAGAAACCCCCACCCGATGCCGTAGGGCGCCTCAAGATTGCCGCCAACTTAGCGGAGTACCTCGTACCTCTCATCGGCCGGGTCGATACTCGGACTTGGTTTTCGGAGCCGAGGATTCAGCTCAAAGGCAGTGATTACCGTCTCACACCGACCATCGCTTTGCGCAACTCTACCCCCGGAGACGAAGTTACCGTCAGACTCTGGGCGGCCGCCTACGAAATCGCCAGATAGTACATTCGGTTGCCCAACTCAGTTCAACCCCCCAAGGATCTCATCCAAGGGGGGTTATTTTCTATTAATGCCCGAATAATCTGCTGCTATTCGATTTGTCGGCTGGTTACGCCAATGGCCACACGGCAGTCTAGGCCGAGATGGCGCGGGATAATTTCTTGATCAGAGTTTCGGTCGTGGTTTCGCTACCGACCATATCGAGGCCTAAGTTAGCCAAACCCATCGGCGTAATGTCGGCGTAGCTGGTGAGCTTACCGGTCTTATCTTTGACGCGGTTCACTTCGTCGGGGCTGATATGCGTGACGATCGGCTTGCGGGCAAAAGGCAGGGTTTTGTACCACTCAGAACCCTTCAGGGCGTCCATAATCTGCGGCAGCCCCGTACCGCCGCCGCACAGCATGATCTTGGCCGGTAGGTGATCCACGCGATCAAACTCTGCCAAACTTAGCTCCACACCCGACAGCCAGACCTTGATATCGCTGTTGACCGCCTCTTCGACGAATTTGACCCCCTTGGGTCCGAGTTTACCATCGGAATAGGCGATCTTCATCTCCTCGGCCTTCTCGAAGCTAACGTTGGCAACTTGAGCAATGCGCTTAGTAAAGGCGCGGCCACCAATGGCAAACATCTTGGTTCCCTCGACCCCGCCGTTATTGACGAGGGCGATGTCGGTAGTGCCGCCGCCGATATCGATGAAGATGGCGCTAAACTCGCCTGAGTCCTGGCCGCCAACGCTCTTGGCGACGGCAAAAGGCTCGGCGGCGATGCTCACGAGATTTAAGTCGAGATCCTGGGCGACCGTCTGCAGCGCCCCCAGATGGACCATCGGCGCAAAGGCATTAAACAGCTGTATACTCACGTCGCGCCCCTGAAAGCCGATCGGATTGGTCACCCGATAGCCGTCTATCTGTACGTCGACAATGGCCGTATTCACGAGCTTAACTTCGATCTCTTTGAATCCGGTCTCCCAGGTTAGCTGCTCGCGGGCGCGCTCAAAGGCGCGGTATTGCACCCGATCGAGGATTTTCTTGAGCTCAATCATATCGATAGGGTCGCTCGGTGTCCCGCGCTTGTAACGGATCACCGTCGACGCACCCTTCACGAGCTCGCCGGCGATACCGATGACGACATCTTTAGCCACCACCCCGGCCATCTTCTCGGCCATGCGCAGAGCGGCATCGCAATTTTCAACGACGCCGCGAATGTCGGTGACTGCCCCGGATTGCATATCCGACAGACGCTGCCGCTGACGGCCTACGCCGATAATTTCGATCTCGTTGCCCTGAACTTCGCCGATCAGGGCTTTTACGAATTCGGTGCCAATATCCAGCGCCACCAGATAACGCTGCTGGGGTTCCTTGGACTTACGGGTAAATTTATCGAGCAACTTGGCCATGAGTATATCTTTATATATTGATTGTACTGCTTAAGCTAAGCGCTGCCAAACTACTAAGGCGTTGTCGTCTTGGAAGTCGGCGTCGGGGTAGACTTCGAGGCGGAAGTAGGTACGGGTGTCGCGGATGGCGAAACATTATCCGTGGCGGCCGGTAGGGCGCTCTCGTTGGCGGCCGGAGTCGAAGGAGACTGAGCCTCTCGAAGCTGGTTTCGCAAGCTGCTCAGGTTGCCGGACTGGGAGTCAAGCTGCGCCTGCAGATCAGAGTTCTTCGAGTAGAGCATGTAGCCGCCAATGCCGGCGCCTACCACGAGAACGGCGATTACGAGCCACTGAAACATTACTACTTTGCTATTTGGGTCTTTCATAAATTCACTCCTAATATTGTTACTGCGACAGGGTCTTCAAAATGGTACTGACCAAAGCGGCATCGGCGGCGGCGGCATCGGCGCGGCCGACGGTACTGGTGGCGCAGGTATTGCCGGGGTTGTTGTAGTAGTAATACTTATACCCGCCAAGCGCGACTATCAACTTGTTGCTGGACGGAGCCGCTTGGGATGATGGCCGGCGCACCAGTTGGCCCAGCGCCGAACCCGGAGCGCAGTTTGGGTACTTGGTCGAAAAACTATCCGACTTAAATCCGGCGACGAGCGCCCCGGTGGTCTGCGAGGCAATCATGGCATAACTCAGGTCGGTCAGCGGATCGCTCGGCGTCAGCTTAACTCCCATCTCGGGAATCGCCAAACTTGCAGCGGCCGCAACGGCGGCCGGGCTCGGGCTGGGCGAAGGGGTTGCGCTCGGCTCCGGAGCCGCGCTTGCCGTACCCGCCAATGCATCCTGCTTAACCTGATACCGCAGATCGGTCAATTCGCCCTGGGTCTGGCGCTTGTCGTCTTGAGCATTCTTATAGATCGAGTAATTAAGATACATCGAAGCGGCGAGCCCCACCGAGAGGGTTGCGATAATAACCGCCGACAATACGCCAATTCCGCCTTTTTCCGTCATGCTTAACTCCACCATAGACGTTAGTAGTATAACCGTCATCATCTGATAATTGAAGACTTCTCGTGGGTTCGGCTATTGACTGCCGGACCGGATGTGATTAGGATATTTAACGCTCGACCATGCCGGCCGTGAGCACTTCCAAGGTCAAAAGGAGACTGGGTTATGCCCTGTGAGATATGCGAGCTGTCCGATCAGACCGTCAGCCAGGTGATCGACGGTGCCTACTGGACCGCCGTCGTCTCGCCCGACCAGGTCAACCTCGGGCACTGCCTAGTGATCTTGAAGCACCACAAGCCAAGCATCAGCAGTCTCGCTGCCCGCGAGGTCGCCGAATGGCACGAGATCGCCAAACAGCTTGAAGACGCAATCGGCGCGGCTTTCGAGCCGACGCTGTTCGATTGGACCTGTCTGACGGTTGCGGAGCACAGTCCGGGACGCAACCTCAATCCCCATGTGTTCTGGCACATCATTCCGAGGTACGAAAAGGCGGCTCGTTTTAACGGCCAAACCTTCTTGGATCCCAACTTCGGACACCGCTACGAGCTCGACCGGCGCATTTCCGAACCGGCCCTCACGACAAAAATTGCCTCGACGATCCGCCGCTCTATCCCCTAGCCTAGCGCTGGGGTTTTTCATGACTTAGGTAAAAGATATCGTTGCAAAAATTTACCCGCGTGGCATAGTATGCTCAGTCCTTTTACAAAACGCCGGGAGGAGAAGACAATGGTCGCCCATGCCCCCACCGCTTACCAGCCGCGAAACAGCTCGATGGATAATCTCTATGGGGCCCTTCTGCGCCCGGCTTGGCCCTACCTTGAAGCTCGACGCCGGAGAACCTGGGTCCGCCAACTGCCGAACTCCCTGACTACGATCCGGATGGTTCTGGCATGGCCGGTTGCGTTCCAACTTGGTAAAGCGGTCAAATCCGATTCCGGCGCGTGGACGATGACGGTCTGGATTCTGGCCGTCGTAGCTCTCTTTGCCTCCGACGGACTCGACGGCACCTTGGCCAACCGGCTCCGGATCACTACCGGTTACGGGCGCATCGCAGATCCCATCGCCGACAAGGTCTTGGTCTTCGGCCTGATGGTGGTCTTTGTCGAGACCGGAGTTCAGCTCCTGCCAACAAACCTCTCGACGGCCTTGATTATCCTCGTGGTAATCCGGGTAGCGATCGATGCGGCGCTCATTGCAGTGACCCTGGCCGAAGCGGTTAAGAAACGTCGACCCAAGGCCGAAAAGTGGGGCAAGCGCAAGCTTGCCACCGATGCTCTGACGACCGTACTGCTAACCGGCGGCCTCTGGCTGGCATCGAGTCACTACCCGCGCCCGGGAAATACTCTGGTCGCCGGTGGGTGCGCCTTGCTTTCGGTCGCAGCCTATCTGGGCGTCCGCAGCATTCACGGCCACTGGCTAAATCTCCGCGGCACCGCAACGGCCCCCTGACTTCATTTGTCGGGCGGCCGCTTTTTTTGTAATAATCAGGTGCTAGGAGACCAACCCGGCCTTGATACGCCGTACGCCCGAGCTCGACGATTCCTCTTTGAGTATCTTGAATCTTTTGCCGTCGGCCGCTAATGCGCCGGTGTGCTCCACGTGCGGTCCGCCGCATATCTCCTTGGAGTACCAGTCGCCGTCCGGATCACCGGCCGTATAGACTTTGACCGTATCACCGTACTTGTCGCCAAATGCCCCCAACGCGCCTTCCGCAAAAGCCTGTTCCGTCGGAATCTCGCGAAAGCCCATCGGCCAATCCTTGGTTATCTGTTCATTAACGATTTGCTCAACTTTGGCGACCTGCTCAGTCGTCATCTTTTCGCCATGGCTAAAATCAAAGCGCAGCCGTTCAGGGGTAATATTGCTCCCCCGCTGAACCACGTGGTCGCCGAGAACCAGCCGCAGTGCTTTGTAAAGCAAGTGGGTCGCCGTATGGTACTTGACCGACATCTCGCTATGGTCGGCCAGTCCGCCTTTGAATTGGCCGGCACTGGCGGTCCGGGAGCGCTCTTTCTGCTCGGCCATCAACCGGTCGAAGTCCTGGCGCCAATCAATATCGATATCGATCTGCCGCTCTTTGGCCTCTTCGATGGTCAGCTCCCACGGGAAGCCGTAGGTGTCGGACAACAAGAATATGCTCTCGCCGTTCAAACTACCGTTCGAGAGTTTTTCAAACTCCCGCACGCCCCGCTCGAGAGTCTTGCGGAACTGCGCCTCCTCCCGAACCAGCACGTCGATCACCTCGAACTCTCGCTGGGCAACCTCGGGATAATCGTCACGGTAGAGTTTGGTAATGACCGGGATTGCGTGTTTCAAAAAATCATCGGTGAGGCCGAGGGCATGGGCCTGGCGGATGGCTCGTCGGACCAGCCTCCGGAGGACATAACCTTGTTGATTGTTGCTCGGCACCACCCCGTCGACGGCCAGGAAGGTAGCGGCGCGCAGATGGTCGGCAATGATACGCATGGGGGCGGTACTCGTCTCGTATGACTTGCCGGACAGTTTCTCAAGCTCGACGATGATCGGCCAGATCAGGCTGATCCGGTAGACATCCGGCGAGTCGATGGCGGCCGCCGCAATTCTCTCCAAACCCGACCCGTGGTCAATATTTTGGCTCTTTAAAGGCACGAATGATTTTTGCGTTTCTTTGACATAGGTCATAAAGACATTATTGCCCAGCTCCATAAACCGGCCGCAGTCACAGTTGGGGTGGCAATGCTCGCCAAATTCAGGATCATGCGGGGTGCCAAAATCGTAGAACATCTCCGAGTCCGGACCGCACGGATCGCCGATCGGCGTAGTGGCCGGCTTGCCGCCGCGACTCCACCAGTTTTTTGATCCGTCGTAGTAGAAAATTCGCTCATCCTTATGCATGCCACGGCCGTAGCCGGCCGCTTCGGAACCTATCTCGGCCACCTTGGCCTTAATTCCCTTCGTCTCGAACAGACGCTGCCAAATCTCGGCGGCTTCGGCGTCTTTGGCAATGCCGAACTCCGGCGCCCCGATAAAGCAGGTAACATATATCTTATTCGGATCCAGGCCTACGATCTCAGTCAAAAATTCAAACATCCACGGGATCTGCTCATCCTTAAAGTATGCCCCAAAACTCCAATTACCGAGCATTTCAAAAAATGTCGTGTGGCGATTGTCGCCGATCTCTTCAATGTCCTCGGCTCGAAAGGCCGGTTGCGAATCTACGACCCTGTCCCCCGCCGGATGCCGGGTCCCGAGCAGGTATGGCAGCAGCGGCTGCATGCCGCTGCCCGTGAAGAGCGTCGTCGCGTCTTCTTGCGGCACTAAATTGGCGCGAGGAATCACTACATGCCGGCGTTCGGCAAAGAATTTCAGGTAGGCTGAGCGAATTTCTTGGGTTGTCATAGGTAGTATTGTAGCAAAATGATCTGTTGATATGAAAAATTAACCAGTTTCGACACGGAAAAGAGCGGCTTCACACCTGGTGAAACCGCTCTGATCCAATCGCATTTTCGGTGAAAGTTGCCATCCGCTCTCTCCTTAGCAAGCTTGAGAAAGTCCGGGCGACGATCGATTCTCGGTTGCTGCATCCGCAGGCATCGTCGGGTGGTCGAGCCAGTCCATAAGCCGGGCGGTATCGTTGCCGGCTGCAAGCGGGCGGTAGATCTCAAGCCACTCGGCCAGCCATGCCTCGCTGATGTTCCAGTAGTTGCATAGCCGCTGCAAACGATCACGATCATTTGCCCTGAGCTCTTGGAATGCGATCTTGGTCAGAAAGATCTTCACCGCCCCGGCCAGATCCGGGATCGTCTCCCCGGCCGGGATTTGGATCGCTGCCAGTTTCGCGTACCACTGCGCGACATCATTGCACATGACCTTCACCTCCTCTCCCAATGAAAGGTACGATTGGACGTAGGTAATTCTAGAATACAAATTTACGGGAATACATTGTCACTTATTCCAAACTAATTAGGCCGCCACCGACCACCCTTTCATGATCGTAGACAACCGCCGATTGGCCGCCGGCGACGGCCCGCTCGGCACGCTCAAGGCGAACCGTCGCTCGGTTGACCTTCATCGAGAGCGTACCGGGGATCAGCGCACCGCGATGGCGCAGGCGCAGTCGATACGTTCGGCCGGTTTCCGGCGCATCATCAATCCAGTGGAGGTTTGTCAGGCCAAATTCGGCCGTCGCCAATTCGAGATCATTGGGATTATCCGTGACGGTAACGGTATTGGCGGCCATATCTTTGGCGAGCACATAATACGGTCCGCCTCCGCCGATCCCCAGACCCTGACGCTGACCGACGGTATAGAAGACGGCACCCTCATGGGTACCGATTTTGGCGCCGTCACGATTCAAAATGCTCCCAGGCGTCGCAGCGATATATTGCCCCAGAAAGGCCTTGATACCCACTTCACCCACAAAACAGATCCCCTGTGAGTCAGGCTTATTGGCAGTGGGCAGGTCAAATTCAACAGCCAGCTGTCGGACTTCGGGTTTCGTCAGATCCCCCAACGGAAAGATCGTCCGTGCCAGCGCCGCAGGTGTAATGCGGTAGAGAAAGTAACTTTGGTCCTTATTGGCATCGATCCCCATGGCGAGCCGACCGTCGAGGTTGCGTGCATAATGGCCAGTCGCGATCAGATCGGCACCGTCGGCCAGCGCCGCATCGAGAAAGAGTTTGAATTTAATCTCCTGATTACACATGATATCCGGATTAGGCGTTCGTCCGGCCTGATACTCCGCTATCATCGCGTCCACGACTTTTTCTTTGTATTCCGACTGAAAGTCAAAAAACTTAAAGGGAATGTCGACCGCCACGGCCGCCGCGCGCGCATCGGCTAAGTCCTGCTTCCAGGGACAAGCGATACCGGCGACATCCAGCGTCCAATTCTTCATATAGACGCCCACGACCTTATAGCCCTGCTGAACCAGCAAGGCGGCCGCTACCGACGAATCAACTCCGCCGCTCATTCCAACGTAGACCTTTTTCATAACTGCTAGATTCTACGGCAATTAGGGAGAAAATTAAATAGCCTTACCTGTGTCGGTATTTGGATGAATCACTTTGAGCCGTTCGACATCGCGTGAATCCTCGATGAGGGCGGTACGCATCAGACGTTGCTCTTCTTTGATCTCGACGACCTCGGACTTCAGTTCGCCAACGTCCGTCTTCAGTATCGCGACGTCCGTCTTCAGCACCGCGACGTCCTCCTTAAGTACGGCGACATCGTCTTTCAGAACTGCGATATCCTCCTTCATTACGGGGATATCGCTCACATACTCCATAATGGCATCGAATTTGCCGTTCATATCTTCCAACAAAACTTGGGTTCGATCATCGTCACGCACAGCCGCCAACTCCTCATTACCCTTATCTTACAGGCTTAGCCAGTTTGATTATACCGAACAAAAGCCGTAAATACGATACGACCGTTAATCGGTAAAGTCCTGCGTAATCATCAGTCCGTATATGCCGGCGTCAATAATCCCAATCCCAACGGTCGAATAATTGCTGGACAGAATATTCGCCCGATGGCCCGGTGAATTCATAAGACCCTGATGTGCCAGTTGCAGGGTCGGGGCCAAGGCCAGATTCTCCCCGGCCGAGCCAAACTTCACGCCCCCGACCCGCATGCGATCAAACGGCGAATGTCCGTCGGGATCAATATGCGAGAAAAAACCCTCGGCCAGCATCCGCTTGGAGTAATCCCGCGCCACCGCTCTGGCCTTGAGGTTTAGCGTCAGCGCCTTAAGACCGCGCGATGTTCGCTCGCGGTTAACGAGAATCAGCATTTGCTGTTCGCTCGCCTCGTCCACCACACCGTTGGTAGTCGTAAAACCCAGGTTTATCCGTTGCTCGCTCTCCGGCTCCGACGTCACGGTGAAGAAGTTCAGGCTCTCGCCCAAGTCGCGTCCAAGTGTGCCGGCCAGCGTCTGCTGGAGGCTGCCGGAGGTCTGGAGCAGCAGATGAGGAATGAGGGCGTTGGTAACCGGCTGCTTGGTACTCGCCGTCAATGGCAGGCTCGCAAAAAGGCTCAAACCCAGCGTTACAAGGATCAGCATCTTCGCGGCATTCAAGATACCGCCGATTATCTGCGATGGTAAATTGAGCCGAAAAAGGCCTTTGTAACGGCGAATAATTCCATATCTCAAGATGACTGCGAGCAGCAGCTCCGCTATGACCCAGATGATCAGGTAAGCTGCCACATCAGCCAAGGCGAGCGAGATACCGGTTTGTGCTTTTAGGAAGGCGCCGAGAGCCTGATACCCCACAAATGCGAAGGTTGTAGCGAGTATGAAACTGACGAGCTCCAAAGCGACGAGAGCGCCGCCACGGCGACTGCCCAAAAAGGCCGCGTAGCCCAAGATGGCGATAATTATAAGGTCGACGGCAATCACTTGCCGCCTACCAGCTCTTCATAGACCACCTTCTGAAACTCTGACAGCGTCAGGCTGCGGCTGTAGGGGGTAGCCCACCAAGCCGATCTGCGCCACGACTGATCATAGGATGAATGATTAATAATTACCGCGTCCGGACCGAGGGCCCGCTGAAAGATAATGAGCGCCCGCCGTTGATGGTATGGCGAAGTCACAAGGATGGCGGACTTGAGTCCGGCACTTTTCATGATGACCGCCACGTTCGCGGCATTTTCGCGGGTGTCGATCGAGGACTCGTCCATATAGATATCACTCGCCGGAACGCCCTCTTTCTCGGCTGCCAGCGCCATAGTCCGGGCATTTGACGGGCTGTTCGGGTCGAAGGCCGCACCGGAAAATATAAGCTTGGGAGCCCAGCCGTCGCGATACAGTTTAACCGCCTCTTGGGTTCTGGCCGCTGTCTCGCCGCCGCTGATCGCAATGATCACATCGGCCTTGGCGAGTTTGGACTGCGGGGAAAGATAAAAACCGACAAACACCAACCCGATCGCAGCCAAGACCACGACCAGGAGAATGACTGAACTGAATATCACCGCCCAACGTTTCATACCTCTGTATTGTAGCAAGCGAAGCGAGGCCTACGCCAATTCTCGTACCCGTTCAACGATTTTCGGCAGTTCTTGAATAACCCGACCGATAACCCGATCGTCGGTCGATCGGCCAAACGTCAGACGCAGACTCGCGTCCGCTTCGGTAGTCGTGCGGCCCAAGGCGAGAAGGACATGCGACGGCTCGAGGTCGCCGCTCGAGCAGGCCGATCCGGTGGAAGCCATAATACCTGCCTTGTCCAGATAGAGTACGAGGGCTTCGCCGTCGGCGCCGGGGATCATAAAGTTTAGGTTATTTGGCAGGCGGTGCTTCAGGTCGCCGTTCAGGATGATACCGGGGATGAGCTCATGCAATTTGGCGTTCAGGCCGTCACGGAACTGAGACAAACGCCGGCTCTCGGTTTCGCGTTCGCGGGCGGCCAATTTCAAAGCAGCAGCCAGACCGACGATTCCCGCCACGTTCTCGGTTCCGCTGCGCCGTCCGCGCTCCTGACCGCCGCCATAAACCAACGGCTCAAGTATTACGCCGTGGCGAACGTAGAGCAACCCGGAACCCTTCGGGCCGTAGATCTTCGAGCCGTTGATTGTCATGAGGTCGACATTGGTGCGGCTGACGTGCAGGTCCAGGTAGCCCGCTGCTTGGCAAGCATCGGTATGAAGGTAGATAGGCAGCCCGATCCCCCGCCGGTGACGGTCGTCGCGAATATCCGCAATCATCCGCGCGGTATCGACTACCGGCTGGATCGTTCCAATTTCATTGTTGGCAAGCATGAGGCTTACCAGTACGGTAGCATCGGTTACGGCAGCGCGCAGACGCTCGGTATCGACTATCCCCTTGTCCGATACCGGTACCACCGCGGCCTCATGGCCGCTTCTGCGCATCGGTTCAATACAACCCAAAACCGCGTCGTGTTCAATTGCCGAGGTCACCCAATGCGCTCCGGGATGGGCACGCAGAACTCCCTGGATGGCCAGATTATCGCTCTCCGTACCGCCGCCGGTAAATATTATTTCGGTTGGTTTAGCTCCCAGAGTATCGGCAATCGTAGCCCTGGATGATTCGACCGCAAAACGTGTCGCCCGGGCTGCACCATAAACGCTCGAGGGATTGGCGTACTCGGTCGTAAAGTACGGCTGCATCGCCTCAAGGACTCTTGGATCAATCGGCGTCGTCGCGGCGTGGTCGAGATAAATCGGCTGGGATTTTGGCATAGCTAAATCCTAAAGAGCCGTTCGGCATTATGCGTGGTGGCCGACGACAGGTCTTCGAGCGGTTCCCCTCGCAAATTAGCCAAAAATTCGGCCGTAAAGGCGGTAAATGCCGGCTCGTTCGGTTTGCCGCGTTTGGGTACCGGCGCCAGAAACGGCGAGTCGGTTTCAAGTAAGAGCCTATTAAGCGGAACCCGCCGGGCGGCTTCGAGTTGCTGCGGGACTTTGGTGAAAGTCATAATGCCGTTTAATGCCACATAGAGCCCCCGCTCAATTGCCACCTCCATCTCCGTCACACCCGCCGTAAAGCTGTGAACCACTCCGCGGACATCATCGTACTCGTCGAGAATCCGATAGAAATCATCGAAAGCTTCGCGGACATGAAAAACCATCGCCAAATCGCGCTCTAGGGCCAGTTCGATCTGATAACGAAATGCCCGTTCCTGGGCGTACTTGTCGTAACCTTCACGATAGTAATCAAGTCCGCACTCCCCTATCGCCACGACCTTTTCAAACTCCGCCAACCGAGCGATCTCATCGAGCGCCTCGTAGCCGCGATCGGCCTCGTCGGGATGCAGCCCTACCGATGCCCAGATGTGCTCGTAGGCTTTGGCGACCGCAATCGCTTCGGCACTGTCGTCTTCTTCGACGCCAATCGTTATGATCTTCATGACGCCGGCTTCATGAGCGCGCTCAAGAATACCGTCGAGCTCGTCGCGGGCATCATGGAAATGAATGTGGGCGTGGGTATCAATCAGCATGACTAACCTTTGATATCGAGATCCGTCTTGGCAATCGTGTCGAACTTGGGAAACAGCAGCCCGACGCTTGAATCGACCTTGCCGCCCGCAAAGGTAGCCGTAATCTTCTGCGATGTTGCCGGCAGAAACGGTAGGAGCAAAGTCGCGATCTGATCCAAGTCCGACACGGCGTGGTGCAGGACCAGCAGCAACTGCTCATTATCGACACCCGCAAGCTTCCACGGTTTCTCTTCTTCAAGATAAAGGTTTAAGCCCTTCACCAGACTCCAGATTTCCTCGAGGGCGCGGTCAAAACGGAAAGCCTCAAGCGCCGCGTAATACGACTTGGCGTCGTGCGAGTGAGGCTCAAGTTCGCCGCTGATGCCGCCGAAATACTTGATGACCATGGCGGCTACGCGCTGCACCAGGTTGCCGAGTTCGTTGGCGAGATCGGTATTGTAGAGCGTCTCCATACGGTTCCACGAAAAGTCACCGTCGCCGTCGGCCGGTATCTCGCGCAGCAGGTAGTAACGCAGAGCGTCGACATTGTACTTATCTACGACATCGCGGGGACTGACGACGTTGCCGAGCGATTTACTCATCTTGTGACCTTCGCTGGTAATAAAACCGTGGACGTAGAGCGTTGAAGGCAGCGGAAGCTCAGCCGACATCAGCATGGCGGGCCAAATGGCAGCGTGGTGGCGCAGGATGTCCTTGCCTATAATCTGTACGTCGGCTGGCCAGAACTTGGCAAGCTTATCGCTCTTGGGGTAACCGAGAGCCGTAATGTAGTTGGCCAGAGCGTCAAACCACACGTACATCACCTGCTGAGGATCGCCGGGAACCTCGATTCCCCATTTGAGCTGCTTGATGTCGCGGGAGATACTCACGTCCTCGAGCCCGCGCTCCAGCAACGCCAATATCTCATTCTTACGCGACAGCGGCCGAACCTGGAATTTATCCGATGCGATCAGGGTCTTGATGGCGCCCGTGTAGGCGGAGAGCTTAAAAAAGTAATTCTCTTCCTCGATCTCTTCGAGCTTGGTTTTGTGGATCGGGCAAATATGATCCGGTACGTCGATGTCGGTATAGAATGTCTCGCAGCCCACGCAGTACCAACCCTTATAGGCGGCCTTGTAGATGTCTTTAGCACAGGCTTTCCAGAGGACCTGGGCGGCCTTCTTGTGCCCGGCATCGCTGGTGCGGATAAACTGATCGTTCGTAACGTTGAGCATTACGGCCAGATCACGAAACTGCTCGCTCATGTTGTCGACGTAGAGCTGAGGAGTCAGTTTGGCCTCATCGGCAGCCCGCGAAATCTTGATGCCGTGCTCGTCCGTTCCGGTAAGGTACCAGACTTCATCTCCCCGCTGGCGGTGGATACGGGCCAAGACATCGCCCTGAACCAGCTCCATGGCATAGCCGATATGCGGCGGTGCATTGGTATAAGCGATGGAGGTTGTTACGAAAAATTTGGACATGTCGGGCGCCTCTTAACTTGGGCAATCGTACCATGCGCAGCTCTCCCTCACCAAGTCTAGGCCGGAAGCTGGCCTTTCGATTTCTTATGACGGCGGCCGAAGGTCTTGGCGAGAAAGTGAACAGCCGCCAGCAAAATCGCCAACCCCAGAGAAACGGCCGCCGACACCCACAGCGCATGGGCTTGATCTTGGGCGACTCGTTCGGTGAGCGGTTTTACGGCCGGGGTCAGGAGCTTCCAGACGGAAGTATCGAGTGCCGAGGCTATGAGTTGCGGAGGTGAGTAGGCGAGCACGCCCAGGATGCCCAATAGCACCGCCGCCAGAGCAAATGATCCGGCCAGCACCGACCAGCGACGGTGGGGGCTGACAATGAATATCAGAGCCGCCAGTACCAAGCTCACCAGCGGTCCGAGCCAAAGAGCCTGCGCACCCCGCGCAGACGCGGCCTTGAGTATCTCGTCAAACTTGCCGGCGCTCAGGGTGGTCGGTGTCTCTATGAAGCTTTTGAGTTTTGGCGGAACGGGCAAGCCGGCGTTGGTTATACCAGCTTCGAGGTCCCGCAAGTCAAGTTGCGGCTGTTGACCCGTACCGCGGAAATAATCGAGCATCTGGGGAGTCAGCGTGTCCAGCTGGCCCTGAAGATAGGCCGGCGTTAGGGCCTCCTTCATGGCAAGTCGGGTTTCCTCGGACTCACCGGTAACTTGTACTGCCACGTCCGGCAGCACGTTCGCCAGCGTGTCGGCCAAGTTCGCATCGTGCATTTGGGTCGTGAGGTACGTCGCACTCCAAACAGTCTGATTCAATACCCAAGCCTGAACGGCGACAGCCAGACTAATCGCCAGCAGAAGGCCAAGAAACTTCCCAATCCATTTCATCTAGATAATGTCCTCAGCGATGGCCAGGTCGTAGAGTCGGTGCCAGTCGTCCAGACTTAACTCCTGAGCACGGGACGTCGACTCAAGTCTGGCGCGAATAATTAAATCGACCGCGAGATCACCGGATAAATTTAACCCGCCCGCCAGAGCATTCTTGAGCTGCTTACGCTTCTCGCCGAAGCCGGCCTTAATCAAGCGAAAAAGACGTTGCGGGTCGGCCGGAAAGGCCGGCCCGGTCACTTCCACGCGGACCACGGCCGAATCGACCTTGGGCGCGGGCCAAAACTTATGACGCTCGACGATCGCAACTATCTCGGGCCGACCATAGTACTGCACCGATAGCCCTAGGACCGATAACTTGCCCGGTTGAGCCGTCAGACGCTCGGCAACCTCTTTTTGGATCAGCACGCTCATCACCGAGGGTGGATTTGGGCTCTCGATAAACAATCTGAAGATTTTCGAAGTCAGGTAATACGGAATATTGGCGATGACTTTGTAACCGCGGGGCAGTGACTTTGTATCAAATTTTAAAATATCCTGCTCGACAACCTCCAAGTTCGCCGGAGCATCCCGCTCCAGCAAGCTCACCAGAATCGCATCGGTCTCGACCGCCACGACCTTGCCGGCCCGTTCGGTGAGCGGCCGTGTCATCACGCCCAATCCCGGGCCGATCTCGAGCACGGTATCTTGAGGCAGCGGACCGGCGGCATCGATAATTGCCAGGAGGCTCTCGCCGTCTACCAGAAAATGCTGGCCCAATTGTTTGTTTGGACGAATGCCGGCCAGTTTTAAGGCTGTCCGGACATCTTCTACGCGTGAAAGATCCATGGTGTAAGTGTATCACGGGGTAGGCGCCTCCAGGGGATGCTACTGGCGTGAGGGATTAGTTTGTATCCCCTGGGGACACAACCTACCTACCTTATTTACAGGCCCAGGGAGCGGTGCCGTACAGGGCCATCTTCTTGGCGGTTATCTGAATTTGGGTCGACCCGTCGAAGATATTGGCATCGGTGCCCCCGGCTGCGCGCCAGGTTGATGGCAGGTATTGGAAGAGGCCCGTTGCGTGCTCACCGTTAACCGTCGCCGTATTCACAGAAGTTGCGTGTCCATGCGATTCACAATTCATAATGCGCAACATCATATTGGGATCTATGCCCCACTGCGCAGCCGCCGCTACCACCTCGGGGCGCCAGTACTCGACCGAACCCATGAAGAACTCCTTGGTGCCAACGACCTGCACCTTAGGGATCGGGGCGGTCTGGCTCACCAGCTTCACGATCTGGCGGCTCGTTTCGACGCCGTCACGATAATGGATACGGTACGTAACGGTCTTTGAGCCGTCGGCCCCCGCTGAGACGACGTTGATGACACCCTTGGCCAGATTCGGATCGGTCGTGCTGGTCGTAGGACGGGGCAGGACACTGGTTTCGGTCGTAATCACCTCGGATACGCGGACGATTGCAACGGCCATGCTCGGCACAATCGCACTATCCAGGGGAGCCGAAACGGTATCCTTGGGCCCAACGATGATGCCGGCACGCAGAAGCGCATCGTCGAGGCGCTTAGCCTGAGTGCGGATCGACCGAACCTGACCGTCGACTTTAACCGTCAGCGGAGTCGCCCGACGGATTGTGATCTGCTCGCCGATAGTGCCGTAGCCCACAAAATCCGTGACTACGGAGCTGGTGTATTCGTCTTCGTGGTAGACTTTATATCCGGCCTGCCCGGCGATCGCTTCGGGGCTCTGCGATGTGCTCCTAACTATTCGCGATTGCGTACCGTCCACGACCAGAACCGGACGGGCGCGATAAACGTTGATATTGAACATATTTCCGGCGATGACCGTAGCGGCGTTCGGATCGGTCGTGTCGCCGTCACGCAGGACGATACCGGCACGCTTTAAGAACTCGCCGACAGTGTGATCATCGGTGGAGATTACATGTTTAGATCCGTCGACATACAACGAGACTAACCGGGCGGAGTCGGCGGAAGCCGAAGGCGCTGGCGGAAACTGTCCCGATGTGAGGACGAAACTAAGGATTGCGATGAGAAAAACGATACTGTAGGTGTTGCGCGGGCGGCGTTGCGCCCAACGAAGGAGATTAGATATCGTTTCTGTAAATGAGCTTAAAATGGGAGTCTCTCTCGTTATCAACAAGGAGGGCTTTGGTTTTTAAGCTTTTGGTTTTATCTCGCTTATGGTATCGCGTTATCTGGAAAGAGTCAATGTTGACTACTTATTGTGTTCAGTGTCCGCCGAAGAATCTTTGGGTATCACGACATCGCCCGGAGCGGCACCGCGGTCTTCGCTCGAGACGGGCTCAATCGGCTCGACGGCCGCCGCCGACTCGGTGTTGGTGGCTGCCGAATCCTCGGTATTGGCAACGGTTATTGGCGGTTCGGGGAGCTCTGCCACGCCGCCGGTTGCAACCGACTGGTCGCTACTAGCAGCCGTTTCGGCTGAACTGCCGGGGATTACGACGGCCGGCTGAACGACAGGTGCGATCTCGACCGGTGCGGGTTGGGGTCCAGGGCCAGAGCCAAAACCCTGGGGCAGTTTTGGCGCACTAGCGCCAAACCGCCGGTCGAAAACCACTGCCAGTGCCGCTAGGACCAGAAACAAACCCGCCAGCAAACCGGCGCTAATCCGCTGGAGATTCGTATCACTGGTGGTTAGGAGGCCGGTAATCGAGACCAACAGCGTAAACCCAGCCCCGGATCCAAGTCCATAAACCAACGCCGGTAGCCCGATAAACCCGATGATACTCACGATTCCCAGCAGTGCAAAACCGATGCCAAGCATCGACCGGTAGGTGGTGACCCGATCGTTGTACTCCTGATCGGCCTTCAGCTGGTCGGCGTTGGCCTTAATCGCCCGCTCATAGGCGGCGTTCTTCTGGCTGTACGAAGCCAAATCCCGGGCGTACTGCGCTTTGAGTGAAGCGCACAGTGCCGGGTTTGCAGTTTCATACTTACGGGTTGAGGCGTTATAAGAAATGGAACAGTCCGGACCGTAGGTTGGATCGCTCGGAGAACTCGGTGATACCGGATAAGGGGTTGGTGTGGAGGTTCGCGTCGGGATAAAAGTTACACCGGCGTAGAGCACAAAGACCGGAAAGACGATCGCGATGGCGAGACCCAGAAAAACTTGCGCCGTACGATTCATTTATTTGTGCTCCTTGCTGCTAAAGTAGATGGCCAAACCAATAAGCGCGATGAGCACGACAAATACCACCAGCAGCGTCGCACCCGAACCAAAATTGGTGAAGATATAGGGTGCGGCAAGCAGAATTGAGGTGATACCGACGGCCATCATCAGAATGCTGACCAGTCGGTAGCGCAGCAGCAAGAGGCCGGCAGCCAGCACGGCGAATCCGCCGACGAGGCGTACCGCAAAGATACTGCCCTCGCCCTCCATGCCCATCAGCCAAGTCGGCAGAATGTAGAGGGCTGATGCCCCGGCGTAAAAGGCGGACGCCAGCAGGACGCCGAGTGTGAGTTGGCGCGGGGTCAGCTCCGTGACCGATGTGTGCATACCGGTTCCCGATCCTGCCGCGGCTTTCTGCCCGCGATGCGTCACCGCACGCACGATGAGTACGATAATCACGACCGGCAGGGCCAGACTGAACAGCAAGCCGAAGACGATGTAGAGAATAATGAAGCCGATACTCGATGTGTCCATAGCAGTATCGTAGTGATCACGCTTATGCTTGTCAAACTAATCGCCGTGACGAAGCCAATTTAAGCCATAGATTTCGAAGTCCCGCGGACAGGCCTAGTGGTATTAATCGGCTTTTTTGATCGGTGCGAAAGACAATGACAGGCGCTTAGTGCCGATGCCGGAGAAGGTCGCCGTAACCTCGTCGCCGTCAATGGCCGCCACAATTCCCTCGCCAAACTTAGCGTGGGTAATGCGGTCGCCCGGGGCTAAGTCGAGGCCGAGCAACTCCTCACGGTGCTTGGCGGTATCCTGCACGATGGACGCCGAGTACATCGGTTGAGCGCTCCACGAACCGGCCCCGGTCGCGTGGCCGGCCGCACCGCCGCCAAAGATTGAGTCGCCGTTGATATTGCCCGAGCGGACGTTCACGCCCCACTCGCTGCCGGCGCCCTGTAATTCAGGCGGGATTTCGAGGATGAAACGTGAGGGCGGATTGTGATTGGTGCTGCCGTAGAGCAGCCGGGTATTGGCATACAGCAGATACAGCCGCTCTTTGGCGCGGGTCATACCCACGTAGCAGAGCCGGCGCTCCTCCTCCATCTGCTCGCCGTCGAAGAGCGAACGGGAGTGCGGGAATATCCCCTCCTCCATGCCGGCCATGAATACCACCGGAAATTCCAAGCCCTTGGCGGCATGCAGCGTCATCAGGGTAACGGCATCGGTGTCCTGGGAGTAGTTATCGATATCCGAGATTAGCGCCACCTCCTCCAGAAAGCCTTGGAGAGTCAGCTCGTTGTAGGTTGCGGCGACACTTAAGAGTTCTTTGACGTTTTCAATACGGTCGGCGGCCGTGACGGTGCCGTCGTCGAGATAGTTGATGTAGCCGGATCGCTTCAATATGAGATCAAGCAAGGGCCCGACGGGCAGCTTCTCGGCCTCACGCCTGAGTCCGTCGATGAGGATGGCAAAATTCTGCAAGGCGTGGACCGCGCGCACCTGAAGGCCGGGAACCCGGTCGGCATCGCGGAGCGCCTCGAGCAAACTCTGATTATTGAGCCGCCGATGCGACTCCAGGCGGGACAAGCTCACGTCACCCAGACCTCGCGGGGGGAGGTTGATGATCCGCCCGAAACTCACCAGATCGTCCGGCTGATAGACGAATCTCAGATAGGCCATAGCGTCCTTGATCTCGCGCCGTTCATAGAAGCGGGTTCCGCCGACGATCTTGTAGGGAATCGCCGCGCGCAGAAACGACTCCTCAAGCGTCCGGGACTGGGCATTGGTGCGGTAGAGGACGGCAAAATCCGCGAGCGAGCGATTAGTGCCCCCGGGGGATGCAACTAATCCCAAAACGCTGGCAGCATCCCCTGGGGACCCTGCCAGCTCTTGGATCGTCCGGGTAATCGTCTCCCCCTCCTGGATCTCGTTATAGACGTTGATTACCCCGACGCCCTCACCGGCTCCGGCCTCGGTCCAGAGTTGCTTGTCCGATCTCACGCGGTTCTTACTGATTATGGCGTGGGCGCTGTCGAGAATGTTCTTGGTCGAACGGTAATTCTGCTCGAGCTTCACGACGGTCGCCGCGGGATAGTCCTTCTCAAAGTCGAGGATATTCTGGAAATTGGCTCCGCGCCAGCTGTAGATACTCTGCCAGTCGTCGCCGACCACGCAGAGATTATTGTGGCCGGCGGCCAGCAATTTCGTCACCTGGTACTGTGCATGGTTAGTGTCCTGATACTCGTCGACCATGATGTATTGGAATCGCTGCTGATATTTGGCGAGGATCTCGGGGTGCTGCTTAAACATCTGCACCGTATAGAAGATTATATCGTCGAAATCAACCGCCCCGGCCTCCTTGAGGATGCCCTGATAGACCGGATAGACGGTCGCCGCGGCCTGCTGGGCGCGGCCCGAGGCGAGTTTAGAATAATTCTGCGGTCCGATAAGTTCGTTCTTGGCGCTCGATATGAGCCCGGCAATGGAATTGGGCGTGAACTGCTTATCGTCGATGCCGGTGTTGCGGATGGCCCGCTTAATGGCCGACATTGAGTCGGCAGCGTCAAAAATCAGGAAGTTGCTCGGCAGCCCAATCTCGGAAGACTCGTTTCTGAGCAAGCGCAAACAGGTTGCGTGAAAGGTGCCGATGTACGGAAAGTAGCTGCGGTTCTCGGGGCTGAGGCCGAGCAGTTTCAGGACCCGGCCGCGCATCTCGCCGGCGGCCTTGTTGGTGAACGTCACGGCCAGGATGCTTGCCGGCTCAACCTGGCGCTCAGCGACCAAATACGCGATCCGGTGAGTGAGCGCCTTGGTCTTGCCCGAACCGGCGCCAGCCAAAATTAGAACCGGGCCCTCAGTCGTGGTGGCGGCGGTTCGTTGTGGCTCATTGAGGTCGGCTAGGAGTGGGTGCACTAGGTATAATTTTAACTCATGCCGAGTCTGCTCGCCAGATCTGTACATCCCACAAAAGGGTTGCCAAATAGCGCGCAAATAAGCTACGGTGAAAAAGTTAGGTGGTACCTAGCGCGCGTAATTGGCTAAGAAAGTCTGCTCGCCCGTGACGATCCGATCGTCGGCATGCTTTTCGAGCCAAAACGCACAACCATTCGACACCCGTCCCGGAGGTGCAACATGGCAAAACTCTCCATCCTCGACCGAATCAAGCCCGTTCGGTTGCGCGATCTGTCGGAGCTCAGTCAGATCTCCAGCATGCACGCTTCGGTGATCATCCTGCGGCGCTGCGACCGGGCGCCCGACGGCTCAGCCGTACCGCGCCGACCCTTGGTTTACCGCCTCGGACAACGGCCCATTCTACTCATGAGAGCACAGCGCGTCCGCACGGGGCTTGTCAAGTTCGAAATCATCGACTTTGACACCCATCAACCGCTGCCGGCCAAGATCGTAGAATGCCGGCCCGATGCTCTGCCGACATGGTTTACGATCAGCCCGCTGCCGGCCTCCTAACCAACAGCGCCCGGAACTCTCTGTCTGCCAGAGAGTTCCGGGCTTATACTTTGCCGATTTTATTTAACGTCGAGGCAGTAAGGTTGGTTGCCGGCTTCGAGCTGCAAGGTCAGTGAAACGTAACGGGTCCCGGTCGCTCCCGGCGTAATACCTGGACCGCCGCACTGACCGCCGGCGTGGTAGTAGATCTGTCCGAGACCGCTGACCGCTGCGGTTTGAACCACGTAAGCGGCATTGGTGGTTGGATCTTTGGCCGCAACGGCTACCGCCGGGGGTTGTACCGGATAGAAACCATTGACGGCTTGCGCCCGGTAGGCCGTTACGTAACTGGCCAAATCGGTCTGGCGCTGATTGTCCCTAGCGGTGGCGTCCGCCGCCGTACCGGGTGCAACGCTAGCCGCCGGGCTTGGACTGACCACCGGTGATGAGCTGGGGCTGGGCGAGTCGCTCACTTCAGGGGTGGGGGCCGGAACAGGCGTGTTTACGACCGGGTGAGACAACGGACTGCCCGAGGTCATGAATAACCAATAACCCACGCCGCCCAGAATTATTGCCAGTGCCACTACCAGAAGTGTCCAGCGTCCGGCTCTGGGATGCGGATGCGTCTCGGGGGTGACGGGCGCGAGGGTCTTCGGTGCCGTAACGGCAGGAGCGGGTTGGACGTCACCTACCGGCGCGTCGGGGGCTGATTTAGTAGTAACCCCGGTTTCAGGCGTAGTTGTCGGCTCGGTTGCGGTTGCCGACGCGGAAACTGCCGGCGGCTCCTCGGTCTCGGTTTGAGGTTTTTCAGTCTGGGCGGCTTTGGTCTCGGCCGGAGGCGTTAGCGCGACCTCCGACGGTTTAACATTTTCGGTGTGACCGCAGTTTGCACACAGCCACCCGACTTTGGACTGAACCATCTCCTGCTGACATTCACTGCACCTCATATTGGTCTTAGTGTATCAGCTTTATGCTTATGCTAAAAGTCGTTTAATTCCAGCCGCTCCACGCCGTTTTGTTCGAGCTCGCGGCGATAGCGTTCCTCAATCGGGCGCAGCTCCAATAGATCTTCTTCGCGATCTATCTGCTCGATACCCACGCTGCGGTCGCGCGCCAAATCGCGCTGAGCCAAACGCTCGGTTAATTCGTCCCAAAAAACATGGTCCTCATAATCAAGAATGTACTGGTCATAGAGCTTGTCGGTCCAGTCCGAATCCAGGTAGTAACGCCCCGTTTCGGCGTCGCGGTCGATCCCCTTGCCCGGCATCATTCCGAGCAGGGCCTGAATAGCCTCGCCGGCCGCCTCGTCCTGATGATCGGCGTCGTGCTGGGCGTTGACAACCCACTCGCCCAGATAGGCGAGTTCGACCAGTTTGCGGTATTCAGCGGCCGTTATTTGAAATGTGTATAGATTGTCGTCTGCCATAAGTGTCTCATTGTAGCGCAAAAGTTCTCCGGGGGCGAGCGTGAGAAATTAGTCGGCCCGTTCGGCGGCGGCAACAATTTTCAGAAAATCGATATCCACCAGACTTGCTCCGCCGACTAGGAGGCCGTCAACGCCCTCAACCGACAGATAACTTGCCGCGTTATCGGGGTTAACGCTCCCGCCATAAAGCACCTTTATACCGGCTCCGCCCTCCTCGCCGTACAAGTCCTCGACGCATCCGCGGATTGCGCGAACCATCGGGGAAACTTGGTCAGGGACCGCAAATTCACCCGTGCCGATCGCCCAAACGGGCTCATAGGCGATGACGATCTTGGCGACGTCGGCTGCAGTCAGATCATGCAGGTCGGATGTTAGCTGGTCGATGACGACCTTGGCCGACAGATTATGATGGCGCTCGTCGAGTGATTCGCCGACGCAGAGGATCGGAATCAGGTCGTTGCGCAGGGCCGCGGCGATTTTCTTGGCAATCAACTTATCGTACTCTCCCATGGCTCGCCGCTCCGAGTGGCCGATAATGGCATATTTGGCTAAACCTTTAAGCATCGGCGCTGAAATCTCTCCCGTGTAGGCACCCTCATCCATAAAGTAAATGTTTTGGGCCCCAACTCCCAAGTGCTTGCCGGCGAGAGCTTGATGAACCGGATATAACGAGATCGATGGCGGACAGATCACCACCGTTGTACGCCCAACCTTGGGCAGCTTCGATTCCAAGCGCTTTGCGTACTTGGCCGCCGCTTCGGGGCCATAGTTCATCTTCCAGTTTCCGACGATCAATTTGTCTGCCATAAACACCTCTTCTTATATCTCATTCTACTGCAATAAATGTAACGATGGCCAACTACTTATCGAGCAGCGCGTCGACACCGGGCAACGACTTGCCGCTCATGAGCTCTAGGCTCGCTCCGCCACCGGTGGAGACCCAAGTAAATTTCTGGTGCAGCTGGTGTTCGTCGACGTACGAAGCGGTATCCCCGCCGCCCACGATGGTCGTTCCCTTAACGGACGCAATCATTTCGGCCATAGCCCGCGTGCCTTCGCTAAATTCTTTGACTTCGGTGATTCCCAACGGGCCGTTCCAGATGACGGTCGCTGTTCCGTTGAAATCCAGGAATTCGTAAATTGCCCGGCGGAGGCGCTCGGCGTAGGCCGGGGTAGCATCTACGATGTATTCGTCCGGCAAAACGGCATCAAGAGTCGTAGTGCGTACGCCGTCCGGCTCCTTAACGCTTTTCGATACAAGAACTTCTTCCGGCAAAAAGATCTCGGTATTCTCGACCTTGGCGAGTTCAATGAGGCGCTTCACCGTCTCGACCATATCCGGCTCGGCAATACTCTGGCCGATCTCGTTGCCCAGCGCGAGCGAGAAAGTGTTAGCGATCGGACCCGTCAAAAACAGGGCGTCGACCTTGGGAATAAAGTTCTCCAAAATTGGAATCTTGGTCGAAACCTTGGCACCGCCAAGCACCGCCACGAGCGGCCGGTCGGGCGTCTCGAGGGCGCCCGTGATGTAATTTACTTCTTTTTCGACCAGAAAACCTTCGAGTCCCGGAAGAAAGGCCGGCACTCCGGAAACTGACGCTTGCCGGCGGTGATCGACGGCAAACGAATCGTTTACATAGATTTCTCCGAGCTTGGCCAATTTTTCGGCAAACTCCGGTGAAGCGTCAAGTTCTTCCTGATGAAAACGAACGTTTTCGAGCATCATGACTTCGCCCGGCTGCAAGGCGGCTGCGGCCGCTTCGACTTCGGATCCGACGCAATCGTCATAGAATTTGATCTCGCGACCAAGCAACTCAGCCGCCCGTTCGGCGACCGGCTTGAGGCTGAATTGAGGATCCGGGGCGCCCTTGGGCTCGCCCATATGACTCATAATGACAATTGAGCAACCATGGTCAAGTAAATAATTGAGGGTGTCCAGACTGGCATCGATACGGAAATTATCGGCCACCTGTCCGTCTTCCATCGGCATGTTATAGTCGACACGAACAAGCACCCGCTTGCCCTGAACATCAAAATCGCGGATCGTCTTCTTCATCGGTTAAAAAGCCTCATTAAGCATCTGTCTTATCATATAGGTAACAATGCCCCGCATAAAGCCCAAGGATGCTTCAGCGCCTAGGTAACGATCTTGATCTCGACCGTATCGGTGCCGCCCGTGACGCCAGGTTGGTGGCCGGACGCGACCACCAAGGCATCGCCAACCTTGACGCTGCCGGTAGATCGCAGCTCGCCCATTACGTACTCGGCCGCATCGCGCGGATGTTGGTGGTAGAAGGCTTTTCCGCCCCAGACGATAGCCATTTGATGGTAAACCCGCTGCTTGTCGGTCACAATCGCGATTGGAACCGACGGGCGCAGGCTGGCGATGTTTCGGGCGGTCTGTCCCGAGCTCGTCTCTGCAATAATTACCTTGGCCGGCATTTGGCGCGCCAATACTACCGCTGCAGCCGAGATCGCATTCTCGCGTTCCTTGCTGCCGTAATCGTCAAATTTCTGCTCACTCAGTTTATGGACTTCTTCACGCTCGGTATAAAGAATCACCCGCTTCATCATCTTGACGGTTTCGACCGGAAAAAGTCCCATGGCCGTTTCGCCGCTGAGCATCACCGCATCGGAGCCCTCGAGGACAGCGGTAGCAACGTCGCTCACCTCGGCGCGGGTCGGCGAAGGACTCTGGATCATACTCTCGAGCATCTGAGTCGCCACGATTACCGGCTTCTTGTAAGCCCTGGCCAGCTCGATCATGCGCCGTTGAACGGCCGGGACGGCTTCGGGCAACGTCTCGATCGCCAAGTCCCCGCGTGCCACCATAAGCGCATCAGTAGCCTCCACGATTGCATCGAGGTTCTCCACGGCGGCCTTGGTCTCGATCTTGGCAATCACCTTAAGATCGCTGCCTAGTTCCCGCAGTCGAATTCTTAGATTCTGGATGTCGCGGGCAGTCTGCACGAATGACAAGGCGATATAGTCGCAGTCGTTCGCTGCGGCAAACTTAATGTCAGCCAGATCTTTGTCGGTCAGAATGTCGCCGCCGAGGTCGGTGTCGGGCAGATTCATGCCTTGATTCGAGAATAGCAAACCGGGTGCAACTACCCGACCCGTGATTAGACGTTTCTCGATCTTTTCAACCTCGACTTCGATCTGCCCGTCGCGCAAAAATATCCGCTCGCCCGGCTTCACGTGCATGCTCACATCGTGCTGGACCGGAATCACGCCGGCCTTGTCGAAATCGGCGTCATATTCAAAGTGCACTATGTGACTGCGAACAAACGGCAGGCCATCGTTCGGTAATACACCAACTCTAATCTTCGGACCCTGCAGATCGGCAATGATAGCAATTGGACGCTCGAGTTTGGCACTGATGCTGCGGGCGGCCACGATCACCTGGGCGTGCTGCTCCAACGTACCGTGCGATAAGTTGAGGCGAAAACTATTGGTGCCGGCCAACATCAGCTCCTCCATAACCTTGGGGCTGCGGGATGACGGACCAATAGTGGCCACGATTTTAGTTCTTTTGAAGGAATCTGCGAGCATTCTCACCTCTATTTACACAAACAAAATAATACCTATATGAACCCACTCTACTCCAGCCCCCTCGGTTCTGCTAGGTTTAAGCACAAGAATATTACAAAAGTTACACCCCGGCGGCCGGGGTGTAACGCGAGCAATTCTTAGGATTGGTCATTAATACGTCGAAAGATATACCCTCGACGGAACGATTTGATACGAGCGGACATAGACGAATTTATGAATCTTGCGGCGATGGCGCTTATAGGCGGACTCGGCCCGGCGCCACTGACGGCGCAGTTGAGCTGAGTGGCGATCAGTGATTGGCGCCCCGTCGTCTTCGATCATCAGTTTGTAACTTTGGCTCATAATTTATCGGCCCTCGGTTATGTACTATTCACCCCGTTGATTGCGAGTGTACATACACCATAACGAGCCAACCTTAGAATTCGTTTAGGATTAGCTGTGAAAAAACTTACGATTCCAACGCTATAAGTCGCGTTTTCGAAAGCCGGTATACGTGAGCAGCGTGGTAACCGCTACGATAAAGATCGAGAACATAACGTAGGGGGTGCTGAGCGTATGATTACCTATGATCGACACGGCTGAAAAATAGGTAAACGGCGTCAGGATCGACAACCAATTCAATCGCTGTTCGATGTTGATAATAACCGACAATAAATATGTTCCCAGTACGACCATCGAGGCGACGGTTACGGCCAGCTTGGGGCGGCTCCAATACGCGCCGATTGCCGAACCAATGCGCATAAATACCATCATGAGCAATATGTCGGCCAGCATCATGAGCCAAATCGTTTGCGCTACATCGGCGCCTTTGGCGTAAATTGCCATAACGGCAAATGAACTTACGACCGTCACCAACCACAAAATGAATACCAACGTTAACGCCGCAAATAGCTTCGCTGAAACGATTTTATCGCGACTGACCGGCTTGGGTATGAGAAATTCAGCCGTTTGGTCGCGCTCTTCTTTGGCGATGATATCGGCTCCGCGTATTGCCGCATAGACGCCGGCGGTCAGGATGATATAGAGGTACAGAGTTCCAAAATACCCGACCGGAGTGGCGATATCGAGTCCGTTAAAGCCAAATATCACTTGTACCGAATGTGGAAATTGCTCGACCAGATCAGTAATACTGGTCCCGGTCGTCTTGTAGGCAGCGTACTTGTTCATGCCGGCGAACAAGAGAAACAGCATGCCGACCGACCAGCCAATTAAGCCTTTGTAGTGGGATTTAAGTTCATAAATATAAATGTTCATGCGACCGCCCGAATGTCTTTCCGCGCTAGCAGCCAGTAGCCGCCCGCGATGGCCGATGCTACCACCACGAGCTCCAGCCCTATGTACTGCCACTCATACGAGCCATGCTGAATAATATACGCCGTGTCGTAATACTTAAACGGCGAAAGGAACCGCGCAGCCTGATTCCCCACCAAAGAATCAAGCAAGCCGACAATAAAGAAGATGAAGACCGCCGGTATGCTCACCGCTATGACCGAGCGGATCTTGGGAATCACCATTGAGACCGCCAGACCAATGCCGAGGAAGTAGAGTTGAGTGGCAAAGAGTATGCCCGAGAGTCTCACGAATACGGCGATGTTGAAACTCTCATGGCCGAAGAGTACGGCCGACGACAGCGTTACGACCTGGAAAACGAGGTTGGTAATGACGATGATCGTGAGCGTGGCCAGCACCTTCTGCACATAGACGTTGCGGCGGGTTATAGGCTTGGTGAGAAGAAAATCGACGGTCTTACCCGATACCTCCTTCGACATTATCCCCACGCCCAAATTCATGGCCTGCACGGCCCCGATGAACGTCAGGTCGATCAGTAATAATGAGTAGAAGCCGTTGAGGGTCAAAAAGGTTTCTGCTCGGATATTGAAAGCGGTGCGAACCGCCTCGGGGAGCTGTTCAATGATACCCTTGCTCACGGCAACGTCCTGCAAAAACGACACTAGCATGGTCAGAAACAGTACGGCGTAACCGCTCAGAGCAATTATCCACACGATGGTCGAGGTACGATAGCTCCTTAGTTCATGCCGATACAGATTCATGTTGGCCGCCTATTGGTAGTAATGCAAAAAGATCTCTTCCAGCTCGGGCTCTTCTACCCAGAGATTGCTGAGATTTAGCGACGCCAGCTCCTTGGTGATGTCGTTCACTTTGCCGCGGTAGAGAAAACTCACACTGGTTCCGTCGACTTCCATATCGCTGACTCCCGAGATTTTCTCGACATCCTTGGCGTTAAAATTCCCTGCCAGCTCCAGTTTGAAACGCTTGTAGTTGTGTTCCAGCAGATCGCTGATCTTCTCCACGCGAATGATTGTGCCGTCTTTTATGATGGCTACCCGATCACAGAGCTTCTGGACCTCGCTCAGGATATGCGATGAAAACAATATGGTCGCCCCCTGCTTGTTCTCTTTGCGCAGTAAGTTAAAAAACTTCTGCTGAATCAGCGGATCGAGGCCCCCGGTGGGTTCGTCGAGAATAATCAGTTTGGGCGAATGGGCCAAGCCTTGAATAATGCCGACTTTCTTCTTGTTGCCGTAGCTCAAGTCGTCGATCTTCTTACTGAGGTCGAGGTCGAGCAACTTGGCAAGTTCATGAATGCGCTCGAGGGCTTTGGCCTGATCAATGCTATAAAAGCTCACCGAGTATTTAAGCAGGTCGATGGCGCGCATATTGTCGTAGTAGAAGACTTCGCTCGGCAGGTAGCCGATCTGCTCACGAATTTCAGGTCCCCGCGTGGCAATGTCTTTGCCAAAAATCGTGGCGCTGCCGCTGGTTGGGTAGATCAGATTCAAGAGCGTCCGAATAGTGGTTGACTTCCCTGCCCCATTCGGCCCGATGAAGCCAAATATCTCACCTTCTTCAACAGCCAAATCCACGTCCACGATGCCGCGCTCGTGACCGTAGCGTTTGGTTAGTTTCTTGGTTTCGATTATCGGCATACCGGTTTCCTCCTGGCTTGGCGTTAGCATAATTGTACACCCGCAACGCAAACTTAATAACGGCGGCACAGACCCTGACTTCGAAGATTCTGCGCTCCCTACCGGGCGCTGCGCTGCGCGCGTATCGCCGCCTCGATGGTATCCAGATCAAACTCCGCCATCATGAGCCGATAGAAGTCCCATAGAACCTTGGCGTCGTCATAGGCGCGGTGCCGCGCTTCGGTCTGCAGGTCGAATCGCTCAATTATATCGCTGAGCTTATGCCCGCGCACCGACGGATAGAGCCGACGCGACAAGCGGACGGTATCGAGAATCCGCGGGCGAAACGTAATCCCGATTTGATCGAATTCCATCTGCAGAAAGCCATAATCAAACGGCGCATTGTGTGCCACGAAGACGGCCCCGTCGAGGAGCTCCAGCAGGTCGTCGGAGATTGACCGAAACGTGGGCGCACTGGTGACGTCGTCGTCGGTAATCCCCGTGAGCGCCGTAATCTGGCTCGGAATCCACGTACCCGGATCTACCAATTGGCTATACTCCCCCACCACTCGGTGATTCTCCACGCGTATCACACCCACCTCCAACAATCTGGAAGTCCGCGGTGTCCCGCCAGTGGTTTCGATGTCCACGAAAGCCAGAGGCTCACTGAGAATGTTGACCGATGCTGCGATAACGAATCCTTTGAATAACCTCCCCCAATCATAGCAGTCTCGTTTACCGAACCGTTCCGGTTCGGTAACCCCGAATGCAATACCAAGAAAAAGACCTCACGCTGCGTGAGGTCTTTTTCTTGGTAGTCCCACGGGGAATCGAACCCCGGTTACCAGGATGAAAACCTGGCGTCCTAACCGTTAGACGATGGGACCGAGTTGTGAGCGAAATAGGAGAGGACATTTATATCCTATCCCATTTACGAGCGACGATGGTTCTATACAAAGTATGGGACCGAGTTGTGAGCAAAGGGCGATTTAACCGTCAAATAGTACCATTTATGCTCGATTTACTCAAGTCAATAAGCCCCAACCGCAAGATTCAAAGGTTTACTAGCGGTCGATACTAACAGGACTCCCGACTCAGCGCCAGATGACGCTGACTTCTGTGCAGAACGTGCTAAGGTAATGGCTATGAGTAATCAGTCCAAATCCTCGCTCGACAACGTCTTTCATATCAGCGTCTTCATAAAGGGCATCGACGGTCTCCTGGAAGTTGTTGGGGGCTTGACGCTGCTATTTGTGCCGCTCGCGAGCATCAAAGGACTGGGAGCCATAACCGTCCGTGAGCTCCAGCAGGACAATCATGCCTTTATAGCTAATGCCGTAATCCAACTCAACTCGCACATCACGCCGAACATTGCTCTCATCAGCGCACTCTACCTCTTTGCCCACGGTACGATTAAGCTCATCTTGGCTACCGCATTATTTAAGGACATGTATAAGCTCTATCCGTATGCCATAGCGTTACTAACGGCTTCTATCATCTATCAAACCTATCGGATCGGGGTAGATCACTCGCTGGTACTTACGCTCCTGACCCTCTTTGACGTCTTCATCGTCGTCATGACTTACATCGAGTGGGAGCGCCATCCCGTGCGTCGTTCTAAATTGCGCTTACGTCCGGACGAAATTATACTAAAGGATAATGAAGGCGAAGAAAAAAACTAAGAAGTCCGCCAAAAAATCCCGGCGGCTCTCGATCAAGCTACTCGTAAGCGTCTGTGTGACGTTTGCGCTGTTTGGCGGCGGGCTGGCACTGGCGCTCGATCTGCCGATCGCCAGCGGTACGACCAATCAGATCGAGGGCATCCATTTTCCGTTGGCCATCGCGGCCGACTATCGCGATCTGTCGTATCAGATTGCAAAATTCGACGACCTGGAGGCTCAGACGCACGCGGAGATTGTCCGCGACGTCGATATCCAGAATGACCTGGCGCAGATTCAACTCGACGTTGCCGCCGGCAAATACGATCTGGCAAAAAAAGATCTTCATTCTCTCCGCGGTCAGTTGGCCATCTGGAATCAGCAGTTAAGCGCTTTTAGTTCGGCCTCGCCAAATCCCGTGCCGAAGACCATAAATTACGTCCAGCCAACCCCCGCCGTCGCCAAGGAGAGCCAATTTCTGCCGATTATTCTCTACCACCTGACGCCGGCCAACTTCGACGAGCAACTAACCTATCTCGATCAGCACGGATACACCAGCGTTAATTTCGCCCAAGTCACGGCCGCGCTCAACGGCGGTAAGGCCTTGCCCGCCAAGCCGGTCGTCATAACTTTCGACGACGGTTTCGCCGACCAGCTCAAAGCCTTCGATATCTTGAAACGCCACAATATGAAGGCCACGTTCTACATCATCAACGGCGGAGCTGCCAGCCGATGGTGTATCGGAGCCGGCCGCCGCGTGGGCGACCCGCTCCAGCCGCCGACCGGCTGCGGCGACAGCTACCTTAATTGGAATGAAGTTCGGATGCTCGACGCCAGCGGCCTCATCACCATCGGCGGCCACACGGTCGACCATCAGAATCTGGCGAGCGACACGCCCGAGCAGCAGCGGTTTGAGATTATGACGAGCAAAGTCGGTATCGAGCAACAACTAGGCCACCAGATCTTTGATTTCTGTTACCCGTACGGCAGCTACAATGCCGATACTCTGGCCATCGTCCGGGAGGCGGGTTACACGACCGCCGTAACCACCCTGCCCGGCACCTACCAGCCGGCGGGAGACCTGTTTACCCTGCGCCGGATTCGCGATACGTTGACGCTGCCGTAACTCTCACATCGGAAGTCGAGTTTCTCCCAACCTACGAAAATATGCCTAATTTACGCCCAGATTAACCACGAACGCGTAGCCGGCCAGCAGAAATGAAAACAGCCAGACACCCCATCGGTAATTTTTGTACGGATTGTGAGTCAGCTTGTGGATATACTTCTCTATGATCGTCAGAACTGCATAGGTTACGACAAGAGTCGCGATGGCGGCCAAAGCCGCGTTAAGCATCGGCCTTTACGTCCCCGCCCAGTCCGAGCTTGGAGTTGATGAGATCCAACACCTGCCGGGGCGTCATTTCGGCCTTCACCAGGTACTCCGCACCGTACGACATAGCCCGTTTGCGGTCGGCCTCCTGAGAGGAGTTCGTGAGTACGATGACCGGCATCGTCGCAAAATCAAATCCGTCGCTCTGGAGTGCACCCAGCACGTCGAGACCGGAGAGTTCGGGCATGTTGATGTCGAGAACCGCGAGGCTCGGGTGGTCGACCTTGACGCAGTCGAAGGCGTCTTTGCCGTTGGTTTTTAAAATTACGGTAAAACCCGCACTCTGGAGCTTAATTTCGTACATGCGCGAAATAAACGGGTCGTCCTCGGCGATCAGGATTATCTTGCCTTGGCCAATTTGTGGATCTAGTTCGGTCATTAATGCCTTTTTAAGTCTTAGGTTGAGTTACGGCTTTGAGCGGTAGTTCGAAACCAAACGTTGAGCCTTTGCCTTCAACGCTGTCAAAGATAATTGTACCACCTTGGTCGTTAATTACACGCCGAGCCAGATACAGGCCCAATCCGGTACCGTCCGGCCGAACCGTTTGGGCATTCTCGGCCCGGAAGAATTTGCTGAAGAGCTTTTTGCGGGCCTTCTCGGGCACACCGATGCCCGTGTCTTTGACTTCCAACCGTACCGAATCGCCGATACTCTCGAGCGTCAAGGTCACGTTCCCCTCTTTAGTGTAATAAATTGCATTGTCGATGAAATTCATTACCACTTGGCGCGTCTTATTCTCGTCCAGCTCAACCATGGGGATGGGTTTGGTTGGAGGCGTGAATATCAGCTCAATATTCTTGGCGGTGGCGTGCGACATGAGCTGCCGCACCTCATCCCGAATCATCGCCTCCATATCCGTGGGTTTGGCCTGTATCAGGAAGCGGCCGGCCGACAGGCGCGAAACGTTCAATAGGTCGGAGATGAGGTTGACCATGCGTTCCGAGGCACCGAAGGCAAAGTCCACAAATTCCCGTTGGGTCGGCGTAATTTCGCCGGCGTCGCCGTCGAGAATCATCGACAGATAGCCCTTGATGGTCGTGAGCGGCGTACGCAACTGGTGCGAGGCCATACTTATGAACTCGTCTTTGGCCTTATCGAGTTCCTGCAAGTGCCGGTTGGCCACGCGGATACGGCTAGTGGCATGATCCACCCGGGCCTGCAACGTCTTATTGAACTCCTGGATCTCGATGTAGGCCTTGGCATTCAAAATTGCCACGGCCAGCTGCTTCACGACGATTTCAAGCAACTCGATGTCTTGTTTCGAGTAGTTTTCGCCCGAGAGCTTGTCGCCAAGGAGTAGATAACCCACGAATTGTTCGCGGGTACGAAGCATTAATGCGACCCGGATACCATGTGCATCCATGAGCTCTCGATTACTATTCGTTACCGCCAGCTCATCGGCAATCGAGAGCGACTTATCGAGTTTCTTCATCTCCGGGCCTACCATCAGTCTATCCGGCACCTTACCGTGGTGTTCTACGCGATAGATTCGATCATTATCGAAGATTGCCAACTGCGCATATTGAATATGGATATCGGTCGAGAGCGTACCCAGACTGCGTTTGAGAATCCTATCGAGATCAAGCTCAGAAACTAGAATTTTTGAAAAGTTATTGAGTACATCCTGCGAGTCGTAATGGTCGTGATAAAAGAACTTATCCGTCATCTTGTCGGTGAATTTCCGGATCGGCTGGAAGGTAAAAGCCAAGAGGATAGCAAGTGCCGTCGCAGTGATGCTCTGGGCCATACGAGAACCATCGGTCGGGAAGATTAGGATCGATACCGCCAAGAAAACGGCTCCGTAGAGGGCAGCTAAGATTAGCGTCAGGAGCAGGTAGGCAACCGAGCGGGCCACCAGCGCTCGCATTTCGAAGAGTCGATGCTTAACGATGG
Organism: Candidatus Saccharimonadia bacterium; assembly: GCA_038251135.1. GTDB lineage: Bacteria > Patescibacteriota > Saccharimonadia > UBA4664 > UBA4664 > JBBSBR01. Next base: position 41,543 of record JBBSBR010000001.1, read on the forward strand.
CGTATGTAATGGCACCAATGAGCGCCAGCGTCGCATATGGCCCTACTCCGACAAAAGCGTAGTTACTTAAGACGAGCGGGATGACTAGATTCATGAAGAGAATAAGCGTGAAGGAGATGAGAATACCCGCCACCACATACTCATAACGAACTTTTGCAGCGCGCTCCTTGGTCCGCTTGATCGAGAGTATGAAGATCGGCAAGATCAAGCCGAAATACGATACCAAGTAAAATGCGTACAGGGGACTTAAAGGCCCAAAGACAATGCTATAGACCCCGTCGGCGCTCTGAGTAACGCCGCTTACGATTAGATTCGTAAGTGATGAGGCTAGTATAAAGATCGTGAAAGAACCGAGGACGATGATTATCCACTGAGACAACTTCTCGTAGAGACCGGTGAAATGCAGACTGAACATTAAGGCAAAATAGGCGCACAATACCGGAAAGATAAATACCGCCTTATTAATAAGTAAAATCTGTGTATACCCTAACCCGTCGGCATTGCTGAAATAGTTCGCTATCAACCAACCTATTATTCCTAATACGAGACCAAAAAAGTAACGGTTTGCCCAGTCGGATCGACTCTTCTGCAATACAAACAGACCCATCACAAAATGCGTCAACGACAGTAGTAACAATAGGATCAGCGCTAATTTCATTGCAGTACGTTCAGTATAACAAAAAACTTATGCTTTAAGCGCAAACTCGGTATCTACATCTTATCGTAACGGCCGAGATAATTATTTACGGCCGCCACCGCGAGCGACCACCGATGGTGCCATACCGGGTGGCGAATTATCCGCCCACGATGTTCCTTGGCGTCGAAGTAGAAGACGGTCGGCGCAGCAGGGAGTATATTTCTGCCGCCGAGGAAGTTCAGAATCTGCGTTGATATCAAAGCCGCACAGATCCCTACGGCTGGAGCAATCGCGGGCACGTCAATCCCCCTCGTCGATACTCGCCGTAGTACGGAAAGGTCACCGTATGAGGGAACATGTGGTAACCAGCGAGCGATGTCGACGCCTACCTGCTCGCTCTTAAGTTCAGCTAGGGTCACATTCGACTTGAGCCCAAAGTATCGCTCATAGGTCGATCCGCTCGGGTCGAACCAGGTTATGGTAGCGCCGTAGCCAATTTCGACGCCCATTATGACAGGGATGCTTGCCTCGCGCGCGCGCCTGGCGATCATCACCCCGAGGTGTGGCAACATGAAATCCGTCGCCTCCACAATACAGGTTGCGTCTGATATAAACTCTTCAATATTTGCCTCATTAACTCCGTCGGTAAGGAGCTCAATCTCGACTTCCGGATTAATATCACGGCATAGCTCAGCGATCACTTCAACCTTTGGTCGACCAAGCGTGCTAAGGTATGCCCCTTCCTGCCGATTGAGGTTCGTAGCCGTAAAGTTATCCGGATCGGCGAGTCGCAGTTTCATACAACCGAGCCGAACTAACTCGGTTGCTACTCGTCCGCCAACTCCCCCTACGCCTGCAATAACGATGCGCGCATCAGCTAACTTCATCTGCTGGATCGGACTGATAAATCCAACGTTTCGCGAGTATCGTTCCTGAACAGTAGCATGCTGCTTCATGCCGGTAATTCACCCTTAAAGATGGATAACCGCTTTAATTCGGCGACATGCTGAGGCGTCAGCAGGTCGGGGTTTAATCCTCGAACGAAGAATTTAACTAACTCAAGTTTCATGGTGCGACGAAGCGGATTAATACCGCGGGCAGCCTTCATGATCGCGCCCAGTGATTGATGTACCTCTAAAGCTGCTGGTATAACCTCGCTGCCCATATAAACCGTAGGCTCGCCAATCTGTGTCAGCGCATCACCAAACATAAACTTCAATTGGGAGTAAACCTGGGCGTCGCAGGCCATGAGCCATAATTGATGACCCGATCGCACAGAATGCTGCCACATTGCACGATACAGGAGGAGTGCAGCATAAGAGCTATGACCTCGATGTTTGGCGAGACCGGAAATCTCCACGCAGTTCAATGGGTCGAGTGATTTTATGGCTGCCAGATCTTTCGGATAGAGTGGTAATTTCTCAATTGTCGGAAATGACATATGACCCTTCTGTGAATGAACTGTGATTTGCCGTGCCGTTGCAACAACTTCTGAATTGCCATCCGCGATATGGTTTACGATGAAATAGTCGGCATGCTCCTGATAGGGATCGGAGTCAATAGAAATACGGCCGTCTTCGGTGAGATGGTGCTCCTCGATGAACTTTCGCTCAAGATAGACCTTGGCATGAAGCCTTTGAGCAACTCTGAGAAGATACTCTTCCGTCACGAAGCTCACTTGGTAGCGTGTATCGGTTCCTTCACGCAGATCTGTGCGGAGTGAGATCAGTTTCTTAATTTTGCGAATCATATCCGATGAGCCTTTCGAGAGGCACAAAATTACCGATGGAGCTAAGGAGCTCAGCGGCTATTAATCTCATATACGTTTGTTTATTTTGTCTTGATTTCATGTTGTTAGAGCAGAAAGATTGGCTAATGCAATACTTATGTTTTATCATAATAAGTAATTAACGTAAACATAAAAAGACGATGGAACCAGATACAACACCGACAGCCGCAACTCAGGCTTTACGAATACCGATGCCGAATGACCGATACGTTTACGGAACGCAGATAGTAGTCCGTGGAATCGTTACGATCATACGACTCCTCCTCGCGAGGTTGGTTATAGTCGATATAAAAACCGAACAACTCGAACCAGATTGTCGATATCTTTTGGTACCCAACCACGGGAGCTGGCTTGACCCTCTCGTGATAATGCACCATATCCCGGGCAGCGTTTTTAGGATGCTCGGTCCAATTCGCGTCATCGTAGGTAATCGCCTCCTCGCCTCACCCCTTAAGCCGTTCATTTTGTCGCTCGGATCATTCCCCGCTAAACCCCACAAGTACTATCGCTCGGGCATAGAGATGGCACAATACTTCCTCGATAACGGCGCGCTGCTTGCGATCTTTCCTGAAGGACGCAGAAATGCCAATCGCAGTGTTAAGCCACGCCGCGGTGTGTCCGATCTTGCGAATGCCGAAGACGTCCGATTGATACCTGTACATATCGAATGGACTCGGCACTTTTTTGGTATGATCCCGACCTACAAAATCCATATTGGCTCTCCGGTAAAAGCCGCGGGTAAGACTGCCGAGCAAATCATGGAATACATCTTTGATCTGCCTCTGGCATAAACAGCCCATCAATTATATTAAATCGAATTTGGGATTGTCCGGTTCGAACAAAAGGCTTAAAGTGTGAGTATTATGAGCAAAAAGATCAAGATCGCCATTATCGAAGATGACATCGCCATCGTGCAGATGTACCGGACCAAGTTTGAGGCCGAAGGTTATGAGGTTGAGACCGCGGGCGACGGGTTCACCGGCCTGGAGCTGATTGAGTCGTTTGAGCCCGACATTATCCTCCTGGATTTAATGATGCCCAATATGAACGGGCTGGAGATGCTCCAGAAGCTGCGCAATCAGCCCGGCGGACAGGAGGCCAAGGTGGTCGTGCTCACCAATATGGGCGACACCGAGAGCGCCACCAAAGTCTTCAAGATGGCGGCCGACGACTACATCGTGAAGGCCGAAATGACGCCGAAGCAGGTAGCTGAGCGCGTGAAGAGTCTGCTGGTCAAGTTCGGCATTACCGAAGCCGAGACGCCGGCCGCCTAGCAATCCAGTTGATTACGAATCAACAAATAGACCTTAGCGGGTCTATTTTTGTGCTGCAATGAGGAGATTATCGAATAAGGCGGCCACCGTCATCGGGCCGACGCCGCCGGGGTTCGGCGTAATGGTTAGGTCGCTGCGGCTCCGCAGGTCATCGTCAACCTCGCTCGCAGGGGATCCGGCATCAACCACTACGGCGCCCTGCTTAGCCATGGCCGAGGTTATGAGTTTAGGCTTTCCGGTAGCCGAAATAATAATGTCGGACGAGTTGACAACCTGAGCCAGGTCGGGCGTCGATTCGTCGCAACGCACAACATCCCGTCCGGAGGCTTCGAGGCTGCCCGCCAGGGGTTTGCCGATCAGTCTCCCCTGCCCGACGATGACAATTTTGCCGTTGAGATCAATATTATAGCCTGCCAACAACCAGAGAATCCCCTTGGGCGTGGCTGCCTCAAACGGCGACCGCTCGGTAAGTCCGTCGACATCCTTGGCCGGGTCGATCGTCTTCAGCATCTCCGCCGTGAGCGTCTGGCTTGGCAGCGGGAGCTGGACGATAATGCCGGTTACTTCGGTATCGGCGTTCAGCTGCATAATCTTTTTAATCAGTACGTCCGGTTCGACTTTTTCAGAAACGACCTCAACGCCGATCGCCTCTCCATAGATTTGCTTGGCTCGGATATACCGCTCGGTCGCTGCCTGATCGCCGCAATATAAAATTGCCAGTCTGGGACGTCTATCCAGAGAATCGACGATTTGAGCGTGACGCGTCTGGATAAAGCCAGCCAAATCGGCACCATCGAGGAGTTTCATAGCTCAATTACCTCGGCCTTACCGTCCGTAAAATACTCATTGCCCGAAGCGTTCTTGGACGGTTCAGAGGCATAAGCGGCGTCCGTCATGGCAACGGTCATGAGCCTAGTCGACCCGGCATGAACGAGATCGCGCACAATATACTCACGCTCATGATCAAGGTCCGGATCCAGAAAATGATGGATCCATGGCGGCCTGAACTGAAACTTAAGCCGGGAATCGAAACTGGCCGCCGCGACCCAGACAGGATCGCCGTTGGTCAGAGAGATACCGGTCTTCCATATCCGTATATGATGGCGCCGCTTAAAGCTCTTCTCGCGGGTCAGCTTCTGATAAGCATAATCCTGCAGGCCGATATTTATGTAATGGGGCGTAAACGGTCCCTTTTGGTGGCTTTTGCCGGCCAAAACCGTCAATATGCCGTAACAAAGGTGGATCGGTGAAGCCGGGTGAGCGCGGTGCCAGCCCGCCTGCTTGAAGCGCAGCTTGAGCTGGGACTCGTGCCCGACAAAAATCAGATTCATCGGGTCCATCTTGCCGCCGGTAATCGATTGGCTGTATTTGGGCAAAGTATCGAGGACGTCCAGCGACAATTCGATGAGCGCCTTGTGGCGCACAAAGCGCGGCTTATATATCCGCTCCAGCCGGGTAGCGTGAAAAAGGTAAGCGATAAAGCGCAACGGCGCCATGGACAGACGCGAGAGCAGCCGACTGATTGTATGTGAAGTATTTCGGCTCATAACCAAGTAATTATACTCGCCACGAGGGAGCGCGACCAGCCGGTACATTCAGTCACTTCTCAGGACGATACTGTATAGTTGCGACATGAAGAAATTTGGCTTATCACTAATCATTGGGGTCATGGCTTTCGGCTTAATCGTGCTGTTGAAATTACAGCCCGGCAAAGCGACTGCCAGCACCGTGTCTTTGGCCTCAACCACCCCCAGCACCGCCGGCACGCCCGCTCCGAGCACACCTGCGCCGAGCACCCCCGCGCCTAATTCGCCCGCTACGCCCGCACCGGCCGCAACTTCCGGCGGCGCCTTCAAGAATGGTACCTACTCCGGCGCTGTCGTCGACAACGGCTATGGATCGGTTCAAGTCGCGGCCGTCATTAGTAACGGCAAGCTGAGCGACGTGAAGATCCTTCAAGTGCCGAACGACCGGCGATCAATGATGCTGGCCAGCTACTCTACACCTACCCTGATCCAAGAAGCCGTCTCGGCTCAGAGCGCCAACGTCGATTACGTCAGCGGTGCCACCGCCACGAGCGACGCTTTCAGCCAGTCGCTGCAGGACGCCTTGAGTCAAGCCAAGTCGTAGGGCTACAATACCCTCATGAAGCGCACTGAAGCCATCATGGGTATGCCGATCACCATCGAGATCATCGGCGAGGACCCTAAAACCGACGAACTCATCACCAGCGGATTTAATGAATTTCGGGCGACTGACGAGCTATTTAGTACCTACAAACCAACCAGTGAAATTTCCCGCCTGAACCGCGGCGAGTTGACGCGCACAACCGTCTCCCCGACGGTCCGGGAAGTCCTGAAGACCTGCGACGAACTCAAGATTAAGACTCAGGGCTACTTCGACATGTCTTATCACGGCAGTCTGGATCCGTCCGGTTACGTGAAGGGCTGGTCGATCGGCCGGGTTGAGGCGATACTGCGCCAAGGCGGTGCAACCAACTTCGTGGTAAGCGCCGGCGGCGATATGGTCTGCGCCGGACACCGCGCCGACGGCATGCCGTGGGTTATCGGTATTGCCGATCCGTCGAATCCGAAGCAATCCGTCAAGAACCTGAACTTAAGCGACCAAGCGATCGCCACCAGCGCCACCTACGAACGCGGCGAGCACATTTATGACCCGCGCACCGGACTGCCGGCCATCGGACTCGTAAGCGTCAGCGTAGTGGGACCGGACATCGTGACGGCCGACGTTTATGCTACGACGGTCTTTGCCATGGGCCAGGCCGGCGTCAGCTGGATTCAGGGCCAAGCCGACTACGCAGCCTACATCATCGGCACCGACGGCCAGGCTGTCTTGACGCCCAGTCTCCAAACTTATATCGCCGCTTAGCTAAAGTCGAAGCGTTCGCTATGGATCAGGCGGACCGGCAGCCCGGCGGCGTGAAGCGTTTGGCTGACGCCTTCCATCATCGGCGGCGGACCGCACAGGTAGACCTCACGGCCGATAAAATCGGGAACCAGGCGCGTCAAAACTTCCGCATTTATGTATTCCTTCGGCTGCGACGGATCGTCGCTTAAGACGTAATGAACCTCAATGCCATAGTGAGCGACCGCAAGTTCTAGTTCGGATCGAAACGTGATATCGGCGGTAGATCGGGCGCCGTAGACCAAGACCATATCCGAGACGCCTTCGACCGCCAAGTGCTCAATCATCGCGCGAATCGGCGTAATGCCGATGCCGCCGGCAAGCATGAGAAGCTTATTGGTGCTGCGCGTCCGCGGCGTAAAGCGTCCGTTCGGGCCGTCGATAATCACGCGCGTACCCGGCTGCAGCTGATTTAGCCTGGCCGAGTAGTCGCCGAGGGTTTTCGTCGTCAGCCGCAGATATTTGCCGTTGGGGGCTGCCGAGAATGAAAATGGATGCCCCTGCCACCAAAGACCTCGGCTGAGGAAGTACCAGCTCGCAAACTGACCCGCTTCAAATTTAAAATCCTCAAGCTCTCGGCCAGTCACGTAGATCGAAATAGAATCGGGGGTGTCCTGAACTATCTGCGAGACGACAAACCGATGACGCCAAACATTATAAATTGGCGTGGCAAAGCGGTAGATCACGATTATTCCGAATGTTAGGCCGTACAGCAGCGCCCAATAACGGGCATACCACGGGTGGGTTATAAAGTCCGGCCCGACCGCGATTTGGTGTCCGAAAGCGAGCAGCACCATCGCGTAGGCCGACAGGTGAATCAGATACCAATACTCATACCTTAAGTACTTCCTGGCCGCCGCGACCGACAACCCGACAACCGCGATCAGCAGCCCGAACGCCACCGCCGCCTTCCAGACATCGGCATAGTTGGTGATGAAATCAACGAACTGCGGAATGTAGGAAGTATTGTAGACAAACGAATACCCGATCGTAATGAAGAGGATGTGCGCCAGGATAGCATAAAACGCCACGTAGCCGTTTATTCTGTGAATGCGAGTCAAACCGTCCTTACCGAAAGCCCGTTCAAGTACATCGATACGGGCCAGCAGCAAGAGTTGTATCAAGATCAGATAGGTTCCAATCAGTGCTCCGAGATGGCTGAGAGCAATGGCGGCACTGCCAAAACTTGTGATATGACCCAGCCCCGTCCACCAGATAGCTAGGATGAGGCCCAGGTTTATCAGAAAAACCGCCGATGCTAACGCTCTTAGGCCGGCGTCGGCACCGCGGAACCAAGTTAGCGGTCTGGTAGCGTTCATAAAGTGATTATGCCTCCACGGCCTTAGTATTCTCTGAGAGCTTGGCTTCCGGCAGCCGGATCGTCACGGTCGTCCCCACATCCAGCGTACTCTCAATTGCAATGCTGCCGTTATGACGCTCGGCAATGGCTTTGGCCAGCGACAAACCCAACCCGTAACCCTGACTTTTTTGCTTCGTCCGCGAGGTGTCGGCCTGATAGAAACGATCGAAAATATGAGGCAGATCGTCGGCTGCAATACCGACGCCGTGGTCGCTCACAGCGAGAACGGCCGAACCGTCTTGCGAGGTTGTAGACAAATTAATCACCGAGGCGTCATGACTGTACTTAATGGCATTGTCGATCAATATGGCCGCCAGCTCCACCAGACTGGCTCGGTCGCCGATAACCCTGGCGGGTTTGAGATCAGCGGTAATTTTGATACCGCGATGCCCCGCCGCCTTTTCCAGACGATCACGGGCACTTACGGCAACATCCTCCAGATTCACCTGGTCGAGTTCGAGCGAATTGTCATCTTCTTCATACTTGGCGAGCTGCAGCAAACCGGTTGAAAGTGACTCCAGCTTGGCAATCTCCTCAAGATTACTTTGCAGTTGGCCCTTCAGGGCACCGACTTCCGGCTTCTTATCCCGCAGCATCACCTCGATCTCGGTCTTCATAGCCGTCAGGGGGGTGCGCAATTCGTGCGAGGCATCGGAGGCGAAACGGCGCTGAGCTTCATGCGCCGCTTCGATCGGCTCCAGGGTGCGCTTGGCCAAAAAGTAGCTGGCGACGCTACCGGCTCCGAGCAAAAAAGCGTCGAAGATGAGCAGATTCATGAGAATCCGGCGGGATCCCTGCTCCAAACTGTCCTGCATTAAGCCCAAAGAATATGTCGGGTCAAGGCGTTGATCCACTGCAAGCCGATGCGTTTCGCGCAGCAGGCTGTCGGTCAGCTCATTGGTCGCCACCCGGTAAAAAGCCACGCTAAATAGCACGCAGATTACACCGACCATCAGGACGTACCAAGCAGTCAGGCGTATAGTTGCCGAACGAAACATTAAGCTTCCACACTCAATTTATAACCAAAGCCGCGCATGGTCTGAATGAGGTTGGGACCCTTGAAAGGACGGTCAATCTTGGTCCGTAAATAACCGATATAGACTTCCACCGTATTAGGCAGAACCTCGGCGGCGTCGTCCCAGACGTGCGTAATGATATTTTGCTTCGTCAGGGTCTGGTTCTGGTGGCGCATCATGTATTCGAGCAAGGCATACTCTTTCTGGGAGAGCGGAATCGTCTTGCCGGCGCGAGAAACCTGATAATTGACCGTGTCGAGCTGCAGATCATCCAACTTCAGGATATTTCCCAAGCTTTCGGTCGGGCGGCGGAGCAACGCACGCAGGCGCGCCAACAGTTCGTCGAAGGCAAACGGCTTCGCCAAGTAGTCATCGGCGCCGTAGTTGAGACCCTGTACTTTGTCTTCGATCTGATCCTTGGCGGTCAACATTATGACCGGCGTCTGAACGCCCTCCCGCCTCATCTCGGAGACGATATCCAAACCTTCGATCATACCGGGGAGCATCCGATCAAGGATCACGATATCGTAATCGGGATCAAGCGCATGTGCCAAACCGTCATCGGCGTCATAGGCCACGTCGACAGCGTAAGACTCCTGTTCGAGTCCGCGTTTGAGAGCCTGGGCAATCTTAACTTCGTCTTCTACTACCAAGATTTTCATTGGATATATTGTAACCTAAATCACTGAGGAGTTGCTGAGGGTGCCGCCCTCTAAAACCATTTTTCGATATGCTCAGGTAAATATTTTCTCAGTAAGCGCCGTTCATGCCAGCGAAAAAATAGTATTCGATCAAGCCAATTGTCTCGACCCAGGGGCTGCACCAAAACGCTCGTCATACCGGCAGCATTGGCACCCCAGATGTCTTGCACCAGCTTATCCCCGATCATTGCCACTGCGCTTGGCCGGTCATGTATCGCCGCCAGAATATATCCGTAAAAACCGGGAAGCGGCTTAAACCGCCACAATCGGGGCTGGGTAATATGCAGACCCAGCTCGTCCCTAAGCCACTTGAGGCGTCGGGGGCTGTTGGTGGCCAATCGAATGGAGGCAAAACCCCCGGCTGCCTGAAGGTTGATCATAAATTCCCGGATATCCGGATCAAGTCGATGCACGCCGAATGAAACGAGCGTATTATCGACGTCAAAGACCAAATGCCGGACTCCTTGAGCTCTCAACCGGTCATAATCAACCGACTTGATCCCGGGAGCAATAAAGTTCGGTACCTTACTGAAATGGTACCGTGAAGCCAAGTTTTGCGACGGTTTATAGATTTCTTCCATACCGCTCAAGTATACACTCAAGCCCGTCGGTCAACGAAACAACGCATGCGCTTAGCCTGGTTGAACCTGGATGCCCGCAAGGAACCGCCATCCTGAATACCGCCGCAAACTGCCCCTCCGATTGTAAGATGCCTAGTTACCCATTTATTTCTCGCTCCTCGAACTTAAAACGGCCCGCTTCTCTTCGAACTCCTTGGAGTCAATTTCTCCCTTGGCAAAGCGTTCTTCGAGTATTTCCATTGCTTTTGGAGTTGCCGTCGACGACCGGTTGGCGCCGAGCAGGTATCGAACCAAGAACACGATTCCCACTATCAGCAATGCCCAAAAGGCCAGCATCACAATCCAGCCCGGTCCGCCGGTCTGCATCATTTCATATCCGTGATCGTACATTGTCGCCTCAATAGTTACGTGTGATGTTATACTATCAGTCCCACCTGAGAAACGACTGTGGAACGCGAAAATCCATCAATCGCCCGATAGCATCCGACGCGCGTATGCTCGCCGCTACTCCTGAATGGGCACCGTCGGGTGAACCGTTAGAGCGTAAATGATAAATATGTCGATAGTAATCACAATTACCGACCAGACTGGTGATACCGGCAGGAAGACCAGGTTGGCAAAGGCACTAACCATCGCCAGCATGATCGCGATCACCCGGCCGAACATGCCGCCGCCCAGCAGTGAAAGGCCGGCCAGCAGGAGCAACAGACCGACGATCAGGTGGATCCAGCCCCATGTCGTGACGTTTACGATCAACAACGCATTGGGCACCACCACGTAATAATTGGTGTTAAATAACGCAACGATACCGAAGAACGCCTGGAAGACGCCTGCGAGTACCATGAGGAAGCCGGCGAAGACGCCCCAACCGCTTAGTTGCTCGCCAGATTTTAACTCTGCCATAATGAACTCCTTACTTACGAACGTTACTTAGTAATTGCGCCACCAGTATATTCTCAGGTAACTCTCAGTTCAAGATACATTTATACAGGGACAAAAAAAAACAGCCTCGCCGACAAGATGCCGGCGAGGCTGACAGGCGTAAACCTATACGGAGTATTTGGGAATTTCGGTACCCACAAAGGTAAATCTGCGCATTGGCACGCCATTGTGTTCCACCATGTCGACGAAGCGCGTGAGCGGACGAAACGCCATACGAACACCGCCTGCCGGATAGAGAGGCACATAGATGACACCGATCTCTTCGGTTTCGGTGTGGCGCGCAATACCGATCACCTGGTAATACCGCTCTTCGGTTTCGGTATGCTTGTAGTGGCGGTAGATCCCAATACGTACCGGGTCGTTCCCAGCGCGAACTGCCGAGACCATGGTTCACCCTCTAGTGTCCTGAGTCGGATAAAGGTACGCTTGTTGCTTTGACAGGGGCTTGAATCAAGTAATCTTCATACTACAATCAACCCGGACCACCGCCAAGCATAAGAGTTCCGGGAATACTGCCGGGATGATGAACGCCTGCTAATCATGATCCGTTCCGCCTTGAATTAAATGCGGTGCAACGAAACGATGGTAGCCAAGATACAGAACTATCACCAAGCCGATGGTCACACCTACAAACGAATACATGCTGTTCCCGGAGGCGAAACCCCGGCCGAGACTGTACAGCAGGACGAAAGAACCGCCGAGCAGGACTCCGTCGGCCAGTAATTTAATTCGTTTTTCATAGACTAAACTGATCGCCAGCAATATGACCGACGCTATCAGGGCAATGATCGAGACGTTGCGGTTATATGGCTTCAGCTCATTCATATACTTTTCCATCTTGACGTCATACACGCGCTGCACTGCGAGCTGGGCATCGGTCGGCTCTTTGCCCAAGGTGTTGAGCTCAATCGGGTACTGCGGAGCCTGGGGTCCGGGATAGAACGTATTTATGCCGATTCCGACAAACAGGGCGACTAAAAGACCGAGAAAGAAAGTATATACGAGCTGCAAGATTTTGGTGCTTTCGGTCATGATCGTCGCCCCCGTTCAGTTTCTGATTTGCTAAACAGTCCGAATTATCTTTTACGGGCTTACGATAGACCAATAATGCACCTTGCTGTAAGGTGCATTATGCCGAAAGTTATTTCGAGGACTAACTAGCGCTTTGAGTTCTTGAGCTTGCCTGCGTGCATAAAGCCAAGCGCCGAGAGTACGAGGAGCAGTAGTCCGCCGACCAGCGAAACATAGGCTGCGTACATGGCAATTACCGCCATGGTGTCGAACGCATAGGCGTTCAGGAGCAGGCCGCGCAGCGTCTCGCCGCGGAATACCGTCTGCACCTGTCCGGCCAACTTCTGGTCGGCGGGACTGGCGAGGGATTTACTGCTCAACTCGGAGTAGGTCAGTCCGCCCCCAATCGCTTTGATATGTACGGCGATATAATGATCGGCGAACACTTCGGCTTGGGCTCCTGTCAGGACCTCTTGCCCGGCGTACAGGCTAACCGCCGCCTTGTCGTCGGCCGGAAGCCCTGCCAGCGATGTACTGTCCGCTGCCGGGAAAACAATTTTTTCGGCAGCCAGCTGGTCGTGGACTTGCGTATGGACAAAGTTATGAGCCCAAAACAAGCCGACTGAGGCTGCCAGTAATAAGACGCTGACGAGCAAACCGGCCGAGGACAGTAACATATCTAATGTTTTTCGGTTCATGATTTTCCCTGCCTAATTCAATGCATTATCCACATCATAATAACACTTATGCTTAAAAAGCATTGTGATCGGCGTCACAGACAAATACAACCATTGCCACCGCAAATCAAATGCCCCAAGCGTGGGTCCAAACATACCCGCTCCCGCATTACGGAGGCCGACGAGCCGGCCGACCCGGGCAATTAAGCTGCGGATAAGCCTATTTAACGCGGCTGACCCGGGCAAGAGCCAAAGCGATTCGCGCGAGTCGGGTGGGCACCCCTTCGTATACGACGTAACGCGGCTGCCATTGGGGCTCAAACTTGGTCTTGAATTGGCGCAACCCCCGAAACGACAAAAACGGTTGGTTGATTCGGTAAATCAAATGCAGTAGTTTTTCTTCGAACCGAGTCTCCCCCTCGCCCAACCCCGAGAGCGGCGCCAAGCCCAGATTAAAAGTTGCCACGCCGCGATCATTCAGGTCGATCAACAGCTTCAGAAAAAGAAAATCCATCAGGTTGCTGGGCGAGTCGGGAACGTAGCGCATCAGATCGATACTGGTCTCGCCGGACGCCGACGCCGGTATCTCGTTGGTGAAGGCCCGTGCCCGACCGGCTTCATCCCGCAGCACGAACAACCGACACTGCTGCATATACGCAGTATTAAACGAACCCGCCAAAAAGCCCCATTCCCGCCGGCCGGCATCCCGCCTCCAAGCCCGCGAAATTTCCGTGATCTCGCGCAGCAAGGTTGCGCTATGCGGCGGAGCATACCAATCGGTGTTATAGCCGGCTTTCGTAAACCGGTTGTTGATGTTGCGAAAATGCTTGTCGTTTGACGTTTTCCCAGCAAAGTTTGGTACGTCAATGACGGCGTCTTCCCCTATCTTGATGACGCTTAAACCTATCGACTCATAAGCCGGCAAATAATTGTCCGTGGTATAGATAAAGTTAGTTGTCCAGCCGTGAGTTTGGCAAAACTGCTTAAATTCGCGGAGCAGATCAGGAATAACCGCATCCCGACCCACCGGGTCGCCTAGGCAGAGGGCGATACCCGACTCCACGGCATAGGCTATAACTGCCTGGTAACTCGTATCAAAATAATAGGATTTATCACGCGGCCACAGCTTAAAAAAGTCTTCGCTCGTTCGGCTGTAATCCGCGATCAGATCCTGCGCCAATTGGCGATCATGAGGCAACGTGCGGTAGCGGTAATCCAGCGGGCGAAACAGACTGTACAGGCCGTACCCGAGCGAGGCGGCGCCCAGAAAAAATAACGAATCCAGAAACCAGCGTGCCTGATGGGTGTACGGCAGCAGATCAGGGTTGCCGATCAATAGATACGCGTTGATGGTTCGCTGAAAGGCCTCCCCTAGCGATAATGACACCCCGAAATTTCGTTCACCCATAAAGTAAAACCCGGCCACGCCGTAACCCAGCGTCAACAAAACGCTTAAACCCAAGACCAACAAACCCTGCTTGATACTGCGCGATTCGCTTCTCGCGTTGAAATACGGCCGGCATAGCAGAAGTACGATTCCGGCCAACAACGGCCCGATCGCGGTAATGTCGGTCGTCGGTCTGAGCAGGCTCACGGCGACCAACAACCAGGCTATAACGGTAGCAATCCACCAAGCCACCAACTTGCGCTGCCATAACTGAATCGATACGTACATCAAGACGAAGCCGAGGAACAGGTCGAGCGAACGGGCAAAATCTTCAAAACCAACCGGTGTAATGATGGTTTCGATCCGCTCTGGCATGCGATGCGCCAACGGGATCATGATCGCCAGCAAGCCGTTCAAAAACACAATTCCCGCGACTAGTTTAACGGTCCACGATTGCAATGCGGCGCGCGTCATGACGAGCCTTCGGGGCGGGTAAGCCTGATGATGGCCCGGCTCGCCGTCCACAGCGAGACGGCAGCCAGCGGCAGCTCGATTCCGACGGCCAACAGCGCCGACAGGCTCAATTGCGTACCGGGGTGGGCCGACAGCACGTCAAACCAGGCGTCCACCACCAATAACGTACTCAAGGCCGTAGCCGATAGGATCAACCACCGGGAGTGCCGGTAGACCAGGTAGGCCGTGGTCGCCAGCGCCACGAACAAAATCATGTCGAAGCCCACCCATGCCAGATCCCAATGCCGGAAGACGTGACGCGTCGGCAGCGTATACGAAAGGATGAGAATCCACGGAATCAGAGCCACCGTCAAAACGGTATAAATAATCACCAGCCAGCGTGGCAGCCAGCGCTCCGGCAGGACTGGATTAGGTATAGCCATAACCCAATCATAGCATTTATAGTCACCGGGCTCCCCAGGGGAGACGGACTCGGCTTTTTTTATGGTGTAATAGGGTTATTTGGGTGTCAGGAAGTACTATCTATGCTATTAATGTAAACTGTTTACATTAATAGCAATATTACCTATACTTAAATACATCAGATAAGTAAGGTCAGATGATGCAACCAACCACAGTCCACCAGCGGCAGACCAAGTATTGCGATGCCATTGAGCATACGCTCAATACCCTCGGACATGCGACAAATGCCGAGTTACTGCAGAGTCTGCGCGCAACATTTCCCGATGTCAGCGCTACGACGGTCCACCGCGCTACCGCCCGTCTGGCGGATCGTGGCGCGATCGGGTTTGCCCCGCCCTCACCGGACGGGTCTATGCGCTACGACGGCAACATTGCTGCTCATGATCACTTTATGTGCAGTGAATGCGGCATGATCAGAGACGCGGATGTCGTCGGTAAGGTAATTCCAATCCTGGAAAGCTCAATCGGCGGCTGCAATATATCCGGCCGGCTGTCGATCAGCGGCATATGTAATAAATGTAAGGAGAGCAAATCATGAAATTAATCGGCGCAATCATAGCGGTCTTTGTCGTCCTAGGGGGTATCTTCATGCTCTCCCAAAACAACAGCAACCCCGCCGAAGCGGCAACCTTCCAGAAGGTTCAGGCAGACATCGCCAGCGGCGGACAGTTGCTGGATGTGAGGACGCCCGCCGAATACAATGGCGGCCACATCGACGGCGCCATAAACCTGTCGCTGCAGGACATACAGGCCGGCACGATGCCGACCTTGGCCAAGGACAAGCCGGTTTACGTCTACTGTCACAGCGGCAGCCGGTCCAGCCAGGCAGCCACCGCACTCAAGGCGGCCGGATACCAGAACATCATTGATCTGGGGCCGATGACCCACGTTGAGGCCATTGGTGGAAATATCAAATCGTAACTGATTAAGGAGACCTAATGAAAATCACTATCTACAGCACCAAGACCTGCCCGTACTGCACCATGCTCAAACGTTGGTTGGATGACAAGCAAGTACCATACACCAACTTCAATGTGGAAGACGACCAAACCGCCGCTCGAACCATGATGAACCTCAGCGGCCAGATGGGCGTACCGTTCAGCACTATCGAATTCGACGATGGTCGAATGGCCAAGATCCTCGGCTTCGACGTGCCGCGCTTTGAAGCAGCCCTGTCTGCGGTTAAGACGAGCGCCTAATAAACTATTTTCCGACGAAAGGTAAACACCATGCAGTTTGCAAAATTTATGGCTAGCGTTTGGGGTCGGACGCTGCGGATCGTTGCCGGGGTCGTAATAGTTTATCTCGGGCTGTACGCGGTACGCGGCAGCGGCGGCAGCATTCTGGCATTTATCGGCCTAATACCGTTAGCTGCCGGCGTCCTTGATGTCTGCCTCCTGGCTCCCCTCTTTGGCGCGCCGTTGTCGGGCAAAGACGTCCGTAATTCCTAGGGTCAGGTAACCAGTCTCACTGGGGAGTCGACCGGGTTAGATTGTCGCGGTGTCGCATTAGGTGCGCCCCGCTCCTCCGCGCTGGCTGTCGGCTCAGGCCGTATTTACACCCATCCTCGACAGTAGTGCTAGTATATAAACATAGAGGGAATAATCTTGACCAAAGAAAAAATTGTTATCGTCGGCGGAGTCGCCGGTGGCGCAACGGCAGCCGCCCGGGCCCGACGCCTGAGTGAAACAGCCGAAATTATAATTATCGAAAAAGGGCCGTACATATCGTTTGCCAACTGCGGTTTACCCTATTATATTGGCGGCATAATCAGCGACAAAGACCGGCTGCTCCTGCAGACTCCGGCTGCTATGCGTAAGCGCTTCGGCATTGACGCCCGAACCGGACATGAAGTTACCGCCCTGCATCCCTCCAAGAAAACGGTA
This sequence comes from Candidatus Saccharimonadia bacterium, assembly GCA_038251135.1. Taxonomy (GTDB): domain Bacteria; phylum Patescibacteriota; class Saccharimonadia; order UBA4664; family UBA4664; genus JBBSBR01. The sequence continues at coordinate 58,665 of JBBSBR010000001.1, forward strand.
ACCGTCACCGACCTGGCCAGCGGAAAAACTTACCAGGAAACATACACCAAGCTGATCCTGGCCACCGGTGCGATCCCGTTTATACCCCCGATCGCCGGTCTCGAAGACGTCGAACATTACGTGCTGCGGGATATTCCTGATTCGGACCGAATTAAAACCTTGGTCGACAGCGGCTTGGCGCACCATGTGCTCATCGTAGGCGCCGGCGCGATCTCGTTAGAGTTGGCAGAGAACCTCATAACAAAAGGTTCGGCGGTCACTATAGTCGAAGCATCCGGCCACGTGTTACCGCAACTCGACCTGGAAATCGCCCGCATCATGGAAACCGAACTCAGAGCCAAAGGTATAACCCTACACTTGGGCGCGTCCCTCCAGTCGGTCGGTTCGGACGGCGGCAGGGTTCTGGCAACTCTGGCGAACGGCGAAACGATCAGCGCCGACACACTGGTGCTGGTAGCCGGGATCCGACCCAACACGGCTCTGGCGAAAGCCGCACATATCACGCTCGATGAACGAGGTCTCATCGTCACCGATACCCGCCTCCGTACCTCGGTAAAGACCATTTTTGCGGTTGGCGACAGCATTGCCATACGCGAGTTAGTCAGCGGCAGCCGCGTCAATATTGCTCTAGCCGGACCGGCCAATAAGCAAGCCCGCGTGGCGGCCGCCAATGCCTTGGGCGGCGACGAAGCCTATTCGGGCGCGCTCGCGACGGCAATCGTGAGCGCTTTTGGGTTGGCGGCCGCCTCTACCGGACTCAGCTCATTTCAACTCGAAAAGAACGGTCAGGAATTCAGCCAAACGATTATCCACTCAACTTCCCATGCCGGCTATTATCCGGCGGCGATGCCGCTGACCGTGAAGTTGCTCTTCGGCAAAAACGGGGAAATTTTTGGAGCGCAGGCTATCGGCCGGGAGGGCGCCGACAAACGCATCGATGTAATCGCCACCGCCATGCGGGGCCGCATGGACGTCCATGACTTGGCGCGCCTCGACTTAGCTTACAGTCCGCCCTACTCGAGCGCGAAAGACCCGGTCAACATGGTCGCCTTTACCGCCGAAAATATTCTCAGCGGCCTCATGAAGCCGTTTTCGCACAGCCAATTGCCATCCTTAACGCCGCAAGACGTCTTACTTGACGTTCGCACCCCGGAAGAGTTCGACCTCGGCGCCATCAAGGGTGCCGTGAACATGCCCGTGGACGGTCTGCGCGAAAACCTCCACACTCTGCCCAAATCCAAGAAGCTGTATGTCTATTGTGCCAGCGGGCAACGGTCATATCTGGCTGGACGCATACTCGCCCAGCGCGGTTTCGACTGCTACAACCTGATTGGCGGATACCACACCTATAAGGACGTATATCTGCAGGAACCGACTGCCGCCGCTCCGACACAAAGCTCCGAACAGTCGCTGGCAGCCGCACCTATCCAGACTCTGACCGTTCCGACGGATTCTGAGATAACCGTTACCCTCGACACCTGTGGCCTGTCCTGTCCCGGTCCCCTGCACAAAGTATTTGAAACCGCGAAAAAACTCAATCCGGGCGATACGATCAAGGTTACGGCCACGGATCCGGCTTTTGCCAGCGATATCGTTGCTTGGTGCGACCGCACCGGCAATACCTTGCTGCAGCAGAGTACCGACGACGGCATCATTACCGCAATTCTGCGCAAAGGCCCGGCAACGCACGCGATTCATATCGATCACGCCGAGAATAACGCCAAAACCTTCATAATCTTTTCCGATGATATCGACAAGGTTATCGCCTCGTTCATACTCGCTAACGGCGGAGTCTCAATGGGCCGAGACGTTACCATGTTTTTCACCTTCTGGGGCTTAAACGTCTTGCGCAAGCCCGGATCAGTTCCCATACAGAAGGATCCAATTTCTCAAGTATTCGGCTTAATGATGCCCAAGGGCAGCAAGCACCTGCACCTGTCGCAGATGAATATGGGCGGTATGGGCACCTCGTTGATCCGCTGGCTGATGATCAAAAAGAACATCGGCACGCTTGAGACACTCATCCAGCAGGCTAGGGACGGCGGCGTTCACATGATCGCCTGCTCCACCAGTATGGACATTATGGGCATCAAAAAAGAGGAGCTCATCGACGGGATCGAAATCGGCGGAGTCGCGTCCTATTATAATGCCGCCGAACGGGCTGATACGAATCTGTTTATTTAGCTACGGCACTCATAGCCGCCCCGGCTCTGCCCGCGTACGGAGAGGTTCATGGCTTTATTCATGACGCCGCCTCGATATCTTTGAGGCGAGTCCTTAAGAGTTCCGAGATTATGGATTCCGGGATGGGATGATCGGTCGTAAAATGAATTGAACCTTTCGATAATTCAAAGCCGCCCAACTGTTCTGCTAAGACCTCGATGGGATGCGATGTCGGAAAGACGCTCAGATGATTTTTGAATGCGGCAAGCCCAATCAGGTACTGCTTGTGGTATCTGAAGGCCGGTATGCCGTAACTTATGACCTCCTCGGCCTCGGGGACCGCTTTCCGTACGATCTTCCGCACTCGTTCAAGCCCGGCTTTTTGCGCGGGCGTTACCTGCTGCAGATAGTCGTCAATTGCCGACATGATTTTATTTTATCAAAAGACCAGATCACGAAAGAAGTCTCTAAAACACCGATTGGCGGAGTTACCGATTAAGGTTCTCGCAAACTGCGCACAGTTATTTCCTGCAGAGCCCATGAATTGCCGTCCGGGTCGGCAAAATATACATATTTCACGCCTCCCATATCATTGATTTCACTTAATTCGACACCCCTGTCCGATAACATCTGTCGGGCTTTAGCCACATCCTCCACTACCAGGTGCAGGTTCTTGACTGAGCCCGGCTCGACTTCGCCATTCCCCATTCCGGTACCGAAAACTATTGAACATGCCGAACCGGGCGGAGTCAGTTGGATAACCCGCATGCCGTTGCCCGGCTGCACGTCATGATCCAAATGAAAGCCGACTTTTTCCACATAAAAAGCCAAACTTCGTTCCGGATCGGCTACGGGCAGTGGCACCAGTTCAAGTTTCATGTCCATAGTCAGATATTCCCCTCTAGGTTTATAGCATTTTCGAGCTAGCTTCTATGATAACAAAATAATCCGTGGACCCTCTTTGAAATATGTATCATGCGCGGTATCTCGACTGTAATTAGAAAACGTAGGCCGCACATTAGTAAATTGTAGGTTTGGCTATAATAATTACCAAGTAAGTCCAGTTAACTGAAGATGTAATAAGGAGATTCCATGGCAGAGAACATTAAACTACTCGTCTACCCCGCCAAGGATTTGAATGCTGGAAAGGCATTTTTTAATACTTTACTTGGTGTCCAGCCATACGTAGACGGCGACTATTACGTAGGATATACAGCAGATAACCTGGAAATTGGTCTGGATCCAAACGGACAGGCACTAATTGCCTATATCGACGTCCGAGATATTCAATCGAGTCTGCAAACCTTATTGGACGCCGGTGCCAGCACCTACCAAGACGTCAAAGACGTGGGCGGCGGCATGTTGATTGCTCAAGTCAAAGATGCGAATGGTAATGTTTTAGGCCTAAGGCAAAAAGCAAAATAAACACCGTTCGGATATCACGCAATTATGTATTGTCGATTCGCAACCGGCACTCATACGCCTCCGATCTTCCCACCCAAGGGACCGGCTCCTAGCCTTTAGCCCGGTTATAGCTTATGGCGGCACTAACGAGCGCCTTCAGCGAACCTTCCGCTATGTTATCACCTTCGGAACAATCGATAGCCCGCCACTTGCTGCCCGTCAGACCGGCGTTGAAGAGCTGGTCGGGATCACTGAGCGCTGCGCCGTCCTGGAAGACGAGTTTCACGCGATGCTTGAAGATATTTCCAACACAGATAATTCCGTTGAGCGACCAGACGGGCGATCCCATCCATTTCCACTCCTCAATGATCTCGGGATCGGCTTCGAGGATAGTCCTACGGAGCTTCGCCAGCATGGCACCGCGCCAGTCTTGATTCTGTGCGATCAGATTGTCGATTTTTTCACTGGGAGTCATGGTATCTTCGCTCATTTTGCTCGCCCCAATCATATGCTTGAGCCAATTATACGCTAAGTGATGAATTATACCTCTGCTTAAGTAAAAATAGTTTCTTTTACGACTGCTAATTATGAATGGAGAACCATCAGCTTAATTATTGCCCAGTGTTTCAGCTGGCAAGTTGAGCAAAACTTCCCCAAGTAGCTTCTAGTTTTGCCAGCGTAAGGTGCTTATTCATTTCCTCGCCATAATACCCCCTCAGATTATCCGGAAGTTGCTCTAGATACGACCACGATTTTAACCAGCGTTCAGTACGGATACTGCGCGCTACGTCGGCTTTTGTAAAGGTAATCTCACCAAAGTCGATTAATATCACGTTGCCTCGAGTATCAAGCCCATTATTAACCGTCAGATTGAATACTTTTTCGCAAAAACCATAACCCCAATGAAAGATAACCAGCCCAATATAGGCATCAATAAGTGTCTTGCCCTGCTCGATATCCACAGAGTTAAAAATCTTGTTGAGTGTTTTTACTTTATCCTGAGTATAGACAGCGCTCTCCGCGAATATTGGATGGCCGAGGCTCGCTGAGAGTTCGGGGCGTTCAGTGATAAGTTGGTTAATGCGACGCGCAGATCGAATTGCGGTTTTCGGGTGGTTCGCCGTCAATTTATTAGCAGGCATTTTGCCCGGTTCATACCAGCGTCTTATCACTTCGAGTGTTTCATCTTGAGACAGGGGCTTTTTGACTACCCGGCCGTCACCCGTATCGTAGACTCTGTACTGCGCTCCTTGACCGATTAATTTCATAGCATAATCATAACAAACCCAACACTCTCCCGAAGAAGTCGTTAAGCATAATAGTCATGAAAGTCCATAACGAAAGTAATCGTAACTAAACTACTGTCAGTATTTTAAGCATACGCAAACGTTTATTTGCTGAGTTTTTTCGCAATGTCATTGTTCAGATCTTCGCGCCATTTATCAGCGTATGTCTTTGCGCCCTCGATCAGCTCATCACAAAACGCTGCCACGTCATCGCCGGTAATTTCGAGCGCGTTTCTGCCGTTTGCCGCGCCCTCTTCAAAGAGATCAAGCAAACCCTTGAAGACGTCCATCGAATCCTGACCCGAAGCCTTCCACATGTAAGGCTTTATTTCGTCGTAAACTATTTGATAATCTTTCGGCAGAGCTTTGGCCCGCGCTTCCATCGCATTCCACTCTTTTTTATCACCAATGATTTTCTTTATAAAGTCACTCATTCTCAGCCTCCTTTAATTCGTTAATCTTTGACGACACGAAGTCCCACTTAGCCCAAAAGTGCTGGAGTTCCTCGCGACCCGCTTCCGTAAGCGTATAAAACTTACGAGGAGGTCCCAGATCGGACGGTTTTTTCTCAATGCTGACGAGATCGTTCTTTTCGAGCCGCACCAATATCGTGTAAACCGTACCTTCTACCACATCAGTAAAACCGAGTTTGCGCAGTTGCTGGGTAATTTCGTAACCGTAGGTTTTATTGCGCCCGATGATTTCCAGCACGCAACCCTCGAGCGAGCCTTTTAGCATTTCTGTGATGTTTTCCATGCAATCTCTCCTTTCTGCAATCATTGGGTATATAGGATTACTTACTACCACTACATAGTAACACGCACTAGTAAAATAGGTCAACCGGTCTGTGATATATAGCCTGGATTATCAATGTATATGCCGGCAGCGACTGCTTCGTAAGAATTCGTAGTTAGTAGATCTGACATTGTTGCTTTGCGACCTTCACTAATTCGTGCGCGGATTCACTCCGCCGACTCATGACTTGCATACTTCGCCTGCATCCTAGGTGCAAAATCGCAAACACTTACCATTAAACTTTGACTTCAAGATGTAGTAGCTCATGCCTCAACTGGCCAGCAGACAGGAAATGAATTCCGCTAAGCCCAGCCTTTTGAGCCCCAGCGATATGGTGCTGATTGTCATCGATAAAGATGGCTTCCGAGGCATCAACATCGAGTTTACCTAGGATGTGTGCAAATATCTCAATACTAGGTTTTATAAGTCCGACCTCGCTTGAAATCACAATCTCGTTGAAGTATTGCTCCAAATTGTGTTCGTGCAGAACCTCACGGATCGACGCCGACGGCGAGTTAGATAACATGCCGACCCGATAATTCTCTTTGAGTATTTTGATTAACTCAACAATGTCGTAATCTACCACGGCACCGGACTCAAAGATCTCACGAGTAACCGTTTTTCCACTTAGGTAACTAAGTCGTTCAAGAAATTCTTCGATGGTGATTCGACCAAGATCTTGTTCTTGGGAAGCCTCTAGAAAAGGACCTTCTCGTTTAAAACCATGCTTCTTTAACCAGGCATTGTAAGGATCGGTCATGATGACGTCGAAGAAATCAAAGATCACGGCTTTTATCATGCGCCCATCTTAACAAAAAGAGGCCTTTCAGTCTCTTTTTAAGTATAAGTTCAATGGAGGGCCATC
>JBBSBR010000002.1:0-59061 GCA_038251135.1 Candidatus Saccharimonadia bacterium
CGGTGCACCGTCAACGACGCCCGAGGTATTGATCTTGTAGTTGGCCGCCACTGAGTAGAGACCCTGCTGGCTGTCCTTGGCCCAGGCGATCCAGCCGCCCTTGGCGTTGGTGGTGATGGAGAGGGTGCGGCCGCCGGTCGAGAGCACGGTGGCCGGGTCCAAGTTGGCCGGGAAGGTATCGGTGTTGCCCGAGAGCGTAAGGACGAAAGTCGGTGGCACCACGGCCGAGACGGCTATTTGGTCGTCAGTTATGATGGCTGTTGCGTAATTGGTCTCATCAATAACTGCGGGCACGCTGGTGCGGGTATGCATGGTACCGGTCAGCGAGTTGCCGGCCGAGCCGTTGGTGAGCGTATTGACTCCGCTGAAGTTGAAGCAGTACTGAGTTCCCACGGTGAGATCAGTCGAAGGAAAAGTAACGGTGTGGCCGGTGACCGCCGTGGCGGTAGCGATACCGGGCCAGGCGGTGGCGCCGGTGGGAAGATTAGTGGTGGTTACGGTCCAGTTGGCGGCGGTGGAGTTCACCACGAAGTCGGTGCCGGTCTGAGTCGGGAAGGTTATCTCAAAGTCATTTTCGATGGCGGCGGTCGCCGGGGTTACACAGATCGTACCTCCGGTGGGCGCCAGAGTCTTATGCCTGTCCAAACGCAAGAATGCCTGGCTGAACTGCGGAGGCGAAGCCCAAGCCACTTGAGTCATCACAACCGGAGCCATCAGCTCCATCAGGATCGCTATGATGCTCGGGAAGATTAATTTGGATTTGGTATTTCTCATTTGCGAGACTTTTCTCTTGTTTTTATGAGCTTTTCGTTTCAATTGCCACCGCACGTTTGTTTTCAAATCAGCTTCTGTTGTGACTGCTGGTTATTTGAATATGCTTGTGCTTACTCTAGCGCACCGGTATTGGCTTGTCAACATTATTTACAACATTGTGTTATCCACAACAAACACTGGAGTATTCGTACCTAAAAGGCGATGGATTCGATGCAGGTAAGAGTCTCCGTGTAGTCGGTTGCGGCGGGGGTTAGGCTCTTTGATTTGGCCTTCAAAATGAAGGATCCCCGACCCGCGGTTAACGGCACAGGCGTACTGTAAATCTCCCGGATTGTCGGATCGGTTACCCCGACATTACCGCCCGTACCGTCATAGGGCGCCGTAACCGCCAGCGGCCCGCCGCTCACTTCGGTCGCACTCGAACTCTGGGCACCGAATCCTTCCGTGAGGGCAGTTATATCCCCCGTGATCGACGGGATCGTATAGGCTCCCGAGATACTCTTCAGTCCCGTATTTTGGCCGCTGATGTAAACTTTGCCGCCTGACTCGCCGTTGGTATCGATGCTTACCCAGACTTTAACCGGCGAATCAACCACCGTTCCCGCGAGCAGACTCCCCATGCTGACCAGGTACGGCGGATTGGTGGAAATGTCGGTTGCGGCAACATCTATATCAAATGTAACTGACGGATCGGCCGTTGTTGCCGTCGTAGTGGGGCCGTAGCCCGACTCGGTGTATTTGCCGCGGTAAGCAGTGGCTTTGGCTGTATATATTGTGGACGGCGCCAAACCGCGGACAAGTATTCCCGTTGCACCGCCCCACCCCGCATATGTCAGATAATTGCTGAAGCTTTGGGTATTGGTAATAGTGAAATCGTTCTTGACGTATTGTGTAGTCACGAAATTATCGCTGCTGATTGCTATGGAAAATAAGGCGTCGGCCGGATTATTCTGCTTATCTAGCACTAGTTCAAGCTTGTTGTAATAGGCCGCCGCATTAGTCAATGTCACCAGCGGAACATCGGATTGCTTAGAGTAGGTCTCCCCTGCTCCAACCTTATAATTGGCGGATGAAGTGCTGCCAGCAGTGTCACCCGCAATCGCGTTGATACCATAATTGGCGCTCGTCGAATTGGCGGTACCGCCAGTCCCAAAACCGTACGAATTCAGCTGGTAACTGCCGCTGGCCGGCAACGCTGCCAAAAATAATGGCATAAATGCCACAGTAAGATACTTGAGCCAACTCATTGGCGCCACCGAATCGTCGGTTGAATTGTCGCCATAATGGCTGTCACGTCGTCCTTGGGATTGGTGCTGGTGACAGCAACTATTAGAAGTTTACCTTTGTGAAGCCAAAAAAGTGATTGTTCGGTGCGATCAATCTTGGTCATGAGCGATACGGACTCCTTACCGATCGAACTCCTAGTCTCGCGGTAAGTATCAGTACTGTTCATACGAAAGCGATAACTGGAATCCTCGGTCAAATTATTCGAGGGCAAAGGATGAACGCTAATGCCGATTGCGCGGCGGTAGTCGGAGTTTGAGCCTAGATTATACTGCTCCAGCGCATTGGAGTCATTATTTACATGCGACACCTGATCGAAAATTCCCGGATACGACATCTCAATGTCGATACCCGAGAGTAGATTGGGCGAGACGGGCTTCGGGGTAACGCTTTTTTGGGCGGCAGCGAGGGTATTCGTAGTACCGACCGCTCCGTTCACGAACCACAGCAGCACCACGATCGCCAAACCGAACCCCGTACCGATAAAAGCTAGGGTAAACATCCAGGCAAAAGTTTTTTTGCGGCTCATACCAAGCATGATTTTACGCTAATGCCTCCATTTGTCGGTCCATAATCCCCTTCTCGCGGCGCTCCCCGAGCCAGAACGAGACGATCATTAGCAAGAGCACAATCCAGAGCGGCCAGATAATCATGAGACGATTGAGAGTCGACGGCGTTGCGGCTGCGCCGGCCGCCGCGTTGCCGGTTGATTGATTAATAATCGAGGTTAACTGCAAGTACGCCGTGTGCCCGGCCGTATCAGTCGCGCGGATAATGAGCGGGTACGACCCCAGGTAGCCACCGACTTTCTTGTATGTATGCTTGAGCGTAAAGGGTCCCGGAGCGGTACGCGTAATGAGATCGCTCGTACCATCGCCCCAGTCGAAGTTCACGGCATAGGGACCGAGACCGCCGACCAGTTCGACGGGCCAAGTCAGCTCTTCCCCCGGCTGAGCGCCCCGGTAGTAACTCGTGGATTGGATAATCAGTTCGGTTGAGAAACCGATGCCACCTGGCGGAACATTGAGCGTGACCGTGACCGGCGGCGAATCGGGTCCGGGCTGGTCGTTAGCATTATAAGCAATGGCCGTTAAGTCGTTCTTGCCGATCAGTAAATCAATCGGAATCGTAAACCGCCCGCTGGCTTGACAAAGCGTACTGCCGGCCAGAATACCATTTTTGTAAATTTTCACCAGTGTTTTAGCCGGACAGGCACCCTCGACGGTGATCGGATTAACCTGAAAAGTTTGGCCCGTGGTCGGCGAAGTTATACGCGCCGGCTGGCTTGGCGGTTGGCCGGATACGACCGCTTCAACTTTATAGGAAGCAGAACCGCTAGTAGCCGCATCGGCCTGAAAACTCCAGGCAGCCAATGCCCCGCCAAAAACCAACGTCAAAAAGACCAAGAGGGCATAAGATGTCTCTCGGTGCGGGCGTAGTCGGCCCGTATGCTTATAGTGGCTATGCTTCGGCAACACACGCATCGTACTCATATACTAACATAAACGTAAGCGTAATTTGCGGGGGTTAAACATTAACAGTATGATTAGTGAACGAATGAGTGAGCACGCGTAATGGCAGATGACGAAACAAAATCAGTACCCGAAGCGGAAACACCCAGTGAAAGCGGTGCTAGTACCTCGCTGGCGCCCACCGAAGTAGTCGAGGCGGATGCCGGCGGACCGCCACCCGGAGCCGATGATGGCGGACCTTCACTCGCCGCCGAACCGCTGTCCGACGGCACCGTTCCGACCGTGCTCTCGAAAGGTACTTCAGCCGAACACGGCCAGGCGCCACACGGGCTACGTTCCCTCGGATCGGTCTACCGCCGAGCCGACATTACCTCAACGCTGCTTACTTTTGTCGCCACCGTCATTGCCTCCGCTCTGATCGTCGGCGCTTACTTCTATTTTACACAAAATAAGAAAACTGCCGCCCCCAAGGTGACGACCCTCGACCAAGCTGAGGTCAATAAGCTCAGCGGCTTCCTCACGGGGAGCGATACCGGCGTAACGTCGGAGGTCCTAACTGTTAGCTCATCCTCGCTGTTCAAGAATCGGGTGGCCATATCGAGCGACCTCAAAGTCACGGGCGGACTCGAAGTCGACGGGCCGACTTCGTTGGGCGATTTGGCCGTTAGTAAAACCTCAACTCTGGGTATCACCAACATCCGCGGAAACCTCAACGTAACCGGGCCGACGGTCCTCCAGGGTCCGGCACTCTTAAACGGCGGCGCCAGTATCAGCGGTAATCTTAGCGCCACCGGCAACGCCAGCTTCGGCGGCTCGATATCCGCCGGACTCATTAATGTTCGTGATCTCGGAGTTTCCGGCACGCTCAACCTCAGCGGGCACCTAGCCGTCACCGGATCCAGTCCCTCGGCCTCCCCGGCGAGCGAAGCCGGTACGGGTGCCACGGCGAGCGTCGACGGCAACGATACCGCCGGCACTGTGACGATTAACACCGGCGTCCTGACGCCCACCGTCGTCAACAACGGCGGGCTACTCGTCACGGTTACCTTTCACACGCCATATGCCAAAGTGCCCCACGTCTTGATAACACCGGTCGGAAGTTACACCGGCAATCTGCCTTTCTATATTCTCAAGACGGCAACCGGCTTCACAATCGGCCAGAATCTAAATGCCCACAACAACACCTCGTACTCATTTGATTATTGGGTTGTGCAATAACCAAAAATCGCTCATTTGAGCGATTTTTGAGGATCCTTAGCCGATCTTGGCGATCTTGATCTGCGAGTAATGCTGGCGGTGACCGGTCAGGCGCTTAATACGCTTTTTGGCTTTGAAACGCATAATCTTGAGTTTCTCGCCTTTGACCTCCTCCACCACGTCCGCGTAAACCTTGACGCCCGTAACGTGAGGCGTACCCACCTGCGTCTTCTCGCCGTCAATCACGAGCAGGGCGTCGAACTCAACCTTCTTGGCATCTCCAAGGAGCTCAACTTCGAGAACCTGGTCTTTCTTCACGAGATATTGCTTCCCGCCGGCAACGATAACTGCTTGCATAATGTTTTAGCTCCTTGTAGGCCTGGGTCTAGCAGGCGTGCTATTTATAGTTTGCGTAACCTACGGAAGATACCAGATATACGCTCAAAAGTAAAGGCCCCAGGGTTACCTGGGGCCGGTTGCGGATCCAGCCAGTCGGCGGGATTCTCGGGCACGAAAGGCGGGCACGAACTCAAGGATGAAGTGCAGGGATCCTTGCTCAATCTTGGGGAGGGCAACCAAGTTACGGTCGAACCGGTGCCGGTTTTTCATGAGCCGCTCCAGCGACGCGATCGACAGCCACCCGTCGCGGATCACCAGCGCCGCGAAGTACCCGTCCAGAGTACCGGTCTGAGCCGCATCTAGCAGGGCATTGGAAAATACCCGGGTGAAGATCGGCGGATAAAAACCCATCTCCCGAATCTGCGCCGTGCTCATATTTAGGTCGAGCCACAAGTCGGGCTCGTCGTCGACGGCGGGCGCCGTCCCGCTCTGCTTGAGCAGGATATGCAGAACCGTCAGTCGAAGCATGAGATTGTCCCAGGTGTCGCCGCCGCAAGCGATTTGTTTCGCTTTCAGCCGATTGATCCTACCGATCTCATCCTGCAGCATCTCTGGCGAATATTCGGTGTAAAGATCCGGGCTTGCGAGTTGGATTACCGCCATGATATCACCCCATTTTGGAGTAGAAGGTACGATGAACGTGCTCAATTACATCATAGTTTGATTATTAATTCAATAGTTTAGCCCTCAAATTGAAGCTTTTTGCGGCGCACCGCGATACTTTCCAGCAAACCCAGCCCGGCCATGGCAATAATGAGCGAAGTTCCACCATAGCTTACAAACGGCAATGGGATACCCGTAACCGGTGCGATGCCGATGTTCATACCGATATTAATAAAGAAGTGGAAAAATAGCATGGCGACGACGCCGGTTGCCACGAACATTCCGAAGCGATCCTGGGCGCGATAAGCGATCAGTATCCCCCGCCACAATAATGCCAAAAACAGCAATATCAGCAGGCCCGCTCCCACAAATCCCATCTTCTCAGCCAGAACCGCAAAGATAAAATCGGTGTGTTGAGCCAGCGACGGCAGAAAGTTGAGCTGGGTTTGCGATCCGGCCGCCAGTCCCCGCCCGAACATCTGCCCCGATCCCACGGTGATCGTCGATTGCACCACGTTGTATCCGGTGTGCAGCGGGTCGGCGGACGGGTTTAAGAAGTTGTCGAGGCGTGCCTTCTGAAACGGCTTGAGCAATGAATAACCAAGTGGTGCGGCCAAAGCCAACCCACCGGCCAGCACCAAAAAATAAGCCTTGCGCAGCCTTGAAACGAGCGCCATGGCCAGCCAGATCACCGCCAGCACCATGGCACTGCCAAGGTCGGGCTGCTTAAACACCAGCACCAAGGGTACGGCCAAATATGCCAGCGAGATCAAAAAGAACTTGGGATGCTCAAGCTGGTCGTAGTTATCGGCAAACAGCTTGGCCAGAACGATAATCAGCGCCAGCTTCATAAACTCAGCCGGTTGGATCTGAAAATAACCCAGATCAATCCAGCGTTTGGCGCCCAGGACCGTATGGGCAAAAATCAAGACGAAGACCAAAGCGGCAACCCCGCCGCCGTAAAGCCAGTTCGACAGCCTGCCCCAAATACGATAATCAAAACGGGCCAGAAAAAAGAAGGCGACGATGCCAATCCCGGCAAAGACCAGCTGATGCCACATCTCGCTGGCGCTCGCCAGCCCCGTGGCCTTAAAGGTCGTTGAATATATGACTAGAATGCCTATGGCGACCAGCGAAAGCATAATGCCAAAGACTATCCAATCAAAGTTCTTCCGAAACCGACTGCTAAACACCCATCACCGTTTGTTACTAACGATCATCTTAGCTGATTCCGGCGCTCATGTGGAGTCTCTTATAAATTAACGGAGCGGCCGGTTCTGGGGTATAATAACGCTATTGATTGATTACTCCCTACTACCGCTTATGGATGTGCTTGAGGCTCCAAAACCGTATATTTCACCGCTCGTCATCGACGGGATGCATGGCCGGATGCTTGATCTGCCCGCCAAGGCCGGCAACGGCAGGCCGATTTTGGCTCTCTACGGCCACCATGCATCGATCGAGCGGATATTCGGCCTGTCCCAGGCTCTAAACGATTACGGGCGGGTGATTATGCCCGACCTGCCCGGCTTCGGCGGCATGGACAGCCTCTACTCGATCGGCCGCCAGGGCACGCTCGATGAGTATGCCGATTATTTGGCGATTTTCGTCCGCGAGAAGATGCCCGACGGTCGCTTCGCAATATCGGCCATGAGTTTTGGGTTCCTGGTGGCCGCCCGTATGCTCCAGCGCCACCCCGAACTGGTCGAACGCATCGATATGTTCATCAGCATGGTGGGCTTCAGTAAGGCCGATGACTTTAAGTTCAGCCCGCGCCGTCTCGGGTTCTATCGTCGTCTGATGCGGATCGCCAGCCGACGAACGCCGGCGTGGGTCATTAAGCATACCGTCCTGGCCCCGGCAGCCTTACGTTTCTGGTATCCTCGGCTCAACCGCCGTAGCGCCAAGCTTCATGACGCAACAGGTGCGGAATTCGCACGGCGCCTCGAATTCGAGCTCCTGCTGTGGAGGATCAATGACGTCCGAACCCACCTGGGTACCTACGCCATCATGTTTAGCGTGGATCTGACCCATGAAAAACTCCCCCTCCCCCTAATCCATATCGAAACGCCCGACGATCAATACTTCAAAGTAGAGACCGTACGCCGCCACTTAAGACTAATCTTTACCGAGGTGTTGGTGGCGGCTTCCGACATGAAGAATCATGCGCCGAGTATCCTCGGCGACAAAGCCGAAGCCTATGCCATGATCCCCCGATCAATCCATGAACTGCTGGCCGAACGGGCGAAGGAGATCAGGTTATGAAGATCGGGCTAGTCTGTCCCTACAATATGTTTGAATACGCCGGAGGCGTGCAGGAGGTGGTGCTCCACCTGAGCCATGGACTTCGCGAGCGCGGCCATGACGTGCGAATCATCACGCCGCGCCCAAACAACAACCACAACGGCGACCATGCCGCCGCGGTCGAAACGTCCGACGATCAAATGATCCTGCTCGGCCAATCTCGCAAGATGAATACGCCGTTTGCGACCATGGTCGACTTTGGTTTCGAGGCCGAGGGCCGTGAAATTGACGCCATGCTTGAGCGCGAGAATTTCGACCTCATCCACTTTCACGAACCATGGGTACCCTTCCTCTCGCGCCAAATCATCAACCGCTCCAGCGCCGTTCATGTGGCGACCTTTCACGCCAAGCTTCCCGAAACGATGACGGGCAAATCAATCATGAGCGTCGTTTCTCCCTATACCAAGTCTTTCTTGAAAGATCTTGACGCTCTGACCGCGGTTTCAAAAGCCGCCGCCGAGTATATCCGTTCAATTACGACCGATCCGATTGTGATCGTGCCGAACGGAATCGATCTCACCCGGTACCGCACCTCGCCGCATCCGTCGATGGCCGAACGCCGCATGAAGACGATTGCCTATGTGGGCCGGTTGGAATCCCGCAAAGGCGTTGAGTGGCTCATTCGGGCTTTTGCCGAGCTCCAGACCAGGCGGCGCGACGTGGAGCTGGTGATTGCCGGCCGCGGCGTCAAGCTGAGAACCCTCGTACGGCTCGCCGAAAGCCTGAAGGTCACCAATATCTCCTTCCCCGGTTTTATCGACGATGCGGCCAAACTCAAGCTCATCGCCGACGCCGATATCTTTTCCAGTCCGGCGCTGTTCGGTGAAAGCTTCGGCATCGTCCTGCTGGAAGCCATGGCTCTCGGCACGCCTGTCGTGGCCGGCAACAACTCCGGCTATGCCAGCGTGCTCACCGGCACCGGACGCCTAAGCCTCGTTGATCCGCGTAAAACCACCGATTACGCCGACCGGCTCGACCTCCTCCTCGATGATGATCGTCTGCGCGCCGCCTGGCAGGACTGGGCCGCGGCCGAAATTGGACGGTACGCCTACCCGCACATTGTCGATCAATATTTGAAAATTTATGAGTCGGCCTTGGCCCAAGAGCGAAACGAGTAATACCGGATGGCACGTATTGGCTTAGCCGTCGACGATTCGCTGGATTCCACCGATGGCGTTCAGCAATATGTACTAACGCTCGGACAATGGCTAACGACCCAAGGCCACGAGGTAGTTTATTTGGCCGGCCAGACCGACCGTACCGACATAACCGTGCGCTCGCTCGGTCCGACCGTCCGAGTCGGCTTCAATCAGAACCGGCTCAATATTCCCCTGCCCTTCAAGCGTGCCTCAGCAAAAAAACTACTGGACGAGCTCAAACTTGATGTCCTGCATATCCAACTGCCCCATGCTCCGTATCTCACGGGTCGGCTCGTTCGCCACGCTCCGGACAGCCTGAGGATCGTCGGCACGTTCCACATACTGCCGGCCGGAAAACTGGCGAGCCTTGGAACCCGGGCACTGGGACTGATCAGCCGACGCCAACTCAAACGCTTCAACCAAATAATTGCCGTATCGCCCGCCGCGGCCGCATTTGCCCGCAGTAATTACGGGGTTGACCCGATCGTTATCCCGAATGCGGTCGAGACGACCAAATTTGCCAGCCAGGCCAAGGTACCCAGGAACAGTCCGCCCAAGATCCTGTTTCTCGGACGGCTGGTTGAGCGCAAAGGCGCCCAACATTTGATCGATGCCGTCGGCCGGCTCCGCGGTATCTACCGCGAACCGCTCCAGGTAGTGATCGCCGGTCCCGGACCGTTGCGAGCCCGACTCGAGATGCAGGTCCGTACGCTTGGGCTTTCGGAAATTGTCTCATTTACCGGCTTCGTCGACGAAGCGCAGAAACCGAAACTCTTAGCCTCAGCCGATATTGCCGTATTTCCCAGTACCGGCGGTGAAAGCTTCGGCATCATCTTGGTGGAAGCTATGGCAGCGGGCGCCGGCGTCGTACTGGGGGGTGACAACCCCGGTTATGCGAGCATCCTGGGAGACCAACCCGAACTCCTGATCGACCCGCTCGACACGCCGGAATTTGCCGAGCGTTTGGAGAAATTCTTACGCGATGACGCCCTGCGATCCGCAATGCGTAAATGGCAGATGAAAACCGCCAGACAATACGACGTGGAAATCGTCGGCCGGCGCATCCTTGAGACTTACGGTCTTAACTAGGCTCAGTTTAAATTTTCTCAACCCTAACGTAGAGCTCCTGACCGCCGACTTTGGCCGGTACGGCATCGGACGCACCGCTGGTCTTGAGCTCGACGGCGAGCGTCTCAGCCTTGATCGTTTCGGCATGAGCCGCAATCGCCCGGCTCAAATCCGGGTCTTCGGTTTCGAGCGTCAGAGCGATGCGGTCATCAACCTCGAATCCGGCATTTTTTCGCGCATTCTGAACAAGTCTTACCACGTCGCGCATCGTACCTTCGGCTCGCAGATCATCCGAAATCTCCGTATCGAGTTCCACTTCCGTATCCGCGCCGCCGCGGACAATTTCTTTCACATTGACCTCTTCGATAATAATCGGCAGATAATTATCCGGCAGGCTCGGTATCGTCAAGCGGCTCAGCGGCTGGCGGACTTTGATCTTGGACTCGGCTCGTAAACTTAAGCCTGCGGTTATGACCTCGCGGACTTTCGCCATATCAGCCAGAACCTCGGCATCGGCATCGCCGGCAACGGGCCAGTCGCTTAAATGAACGCTCGGGGCTTCATCCATGCCTTCGGTCAATCCGCGCCAGAGCTTATCGGCCACAAACGGACTCCATGGAGCCAGCAGTTGGGCAATTCGGCAAAGGGCGTAGTGCAAAGTTGCGTAAGCCTGCGCCTTGTCGTTGTCGTCTTCGCTTTTCCAGAAACGGCGGCGGCTGCGGCGAACGTACCAATTCGACAGATCGTCTACCAACCCGCGCAACGGACGCAGCGCTTGGGCCAGCTGGTAGGCGTCGGCCGCCTCGGTCATTTCGGAAATCGTTTCATCCAGACGCGCCAGCAACCACCGGTCGAGTACGTTGTCGGAGACCGGACGGGCAAGTTGCTTCGGTGCCGTCCAGCCGTCGATTTCGGCGTACATGCTCAGGAAACTATAGGTATTCCAGAGCGTCCCAAAGACATTGCGCTGAATATCGCCCATCGCATCGCGGTTGAAACGCATGTAGTCGGCGCCCACCGCCTGGTCGTTACCAAGCAGATAAAACCGTAACGTATCGGCGCCTTCGACGCTGAAGACCTCTTCGACCGGCGGGTAATTTTTGAGGCGTTTCGACAGCTTCTGGCCGTCGGCCGCCATGACCATGCCGTTCACCAAGACGTTTTTGTAAGCCGGGCGGTCAAAGACAATCGTCGACAGCACGTGCTGAACATAGAACCAAAGCCGCGTCTGATCAAGGCCCTCGCCGATATAATCAGCCGGAAAGCTCGCCTCGAACACCTCTTTGTTCTCAAACGGATAATGCTGCTGGGCGGCCGGCATCGAGCCGCTTTCGAACCAGCAGTCGAAGACCTCATCGATCCGCTTGTACGTTTTGCCGTCTTTGGCGATCACTACATTGTCGATTCCCGGCCGGTGAAGATCATCGGGCGTTTCGGACAGCCCGGCGAGCTCCGTCAGTTCCGCCAGACTCGAAACCACGAGATAATCGGTCTCATCCTGATCATTGACCCAGATCGGCATCGGGGCGCCCCAATAGCGGCTCCGGCTGATCGACCAGTCTCGCGCTCCCTCAAGCCATTTCCCGAAGCGGCCAGTCTTGATGTGGGCCGGCTGCCAATTGATCTGATCGGCCGTCCGCGCCATGTCGCCGCGTATCGCCGACACTTTCACAAACCAAGTCGAAATCGCGTAATACAGCAGCGGTGTATCGCAGCGATAGCAGAACGGGTAGGTATGCGTAAACATCTCCGCCGCGTACACCCGGCCGGCTTTGGTCAGATGCTCGATTATGAGCTTATCGGCGCCTTTGAAGAATTTATTGCGCACGGCTTCGAGCGAAATATTGTCCGTCAGATGTCCGTCCGGCTTCACGGTATTGAGTACCGGAATGTCATGCTTCACGGCCAGGTTCAGGTCTTCCTCGCCGAAGGCCGGGGCCACGTGCAGGACGCCGGACCCTTCCTCGACCGCGACGGCCGACGCAGTCCAGACCCGATATAAATTCTCGCTTTTTGGCAAGTTCGAAAGTTCAAACAGCGGCTCGTAGCGCTTGCCGATGAGATCGTCTGCCGCAACTTCTTTGAGGATTCTGTACTCAGCCTTGAGTACGTCGAGCCGACTCTTGGCCAGAATCAGGACTTCGCTCACCCCCTCGTCGTCTTTGAGCTCCACATAGACATATTTAGCTTCCGGATTGACGGCGACGGCCGCGTTTCCGGGCAGACTCCAGGGGGTCGTCGTCCAGCCCAACAGGCTGGCGTCTTCATCGGCCAACTTAAACTTTACGTACAAGCTCGGATCCGGTACGTCGTCCTTGTAGCCCTCGTTTACCTCAAAGTTCGACAGCGGAGTCTCGCACCGCGGACAGTACGGCATGCTCTTATAGCCCTTGTAGAGCAGCCCTTTTTCGTGAACCTGACCCAACATCCACCAGACGCTCTCAGTATAATCCCGGTCAATCGTGGCATAAGCGTGCTCGGTGTCGGTCCAGCGTCCGGCGCGGCGAAAGAAATCCTCCCATTCGCCTTTGTATTTGAAGACGCTTGCCCGGCAGGCGTCATTGAAAGTCTGAAGGCCAAGGTCCAAGATCTGCTTCTTGCCGCTCACGCCGAAATCTTTCTCGACGGCAAACTCGACCGGCAGACCGTGGCAGTCCCAGCCGTTCCGCCGCTCCACGTAGAATCCGCGCATCGTCTTGTAGCGGCCGAGCGAGTCCTTGATGCTCGTAACCAGAGTATGGCCGAAATGCGGCAGCCCGTTGGCAAACGGCGGTCCGTCATAGAAGCTAAAACGAGGTGCATCCTGGCGAATGGCCAAGCTCTGCCGGAAGGTTTGCTCATCCTCCCAAGTTTTGAGCATCTCGGCTTCGAATTCGGGAAAATTGGCTTGAGGGGCTTTCTTCATGAGTCTCCTTTAAGTTTGAATACGAAAATCCATCGGGGTGCAGGGATCCAGCGATTGCCGGACGGTACCACCCTGCTTTCCAGATGGACGCTTCATTCATTACTGCTCACGGGAGTAATCTGACCGTCGACTTCTACTAGTACGGGGCGTACGTTCTGGTCGCTGCTTCGCGGTTGATAGCCGCTCACTCCGCCGCGGCGAAGACGCATGTGCATTAAGTTGTAAACGTATTATGGCCCGTACTTAGCCGTGAATCAAGCTATGTGCGGCGATCTGGATAATCTGCAATATGAAGAATAATGCCAACGGCGAGAAATCTATGCCCGGTACCCGAGGCAAGACCCGCCGCAACGGGCTGAGCAACGGTTCAGTGATATCGATAAACAATTGATACAACCGGTTTGTCGGGCGAGCGAAGTAACTCATGACGATGCGCACGAGCAGGATACCCGTAAATACCCAGACAAAGACATCGATGTAGGTCAGCAAGAGCGCTCCGCCGGTCATTGATGCGCCAAGTAGCTGATTTCAGACGGCGGCGGGAAAGACTCAGCATCCTGCCAGACCTGCACAGTACTGCCGTCGTCGCGGGCCACTACGATCGCCGGACGGCCCATCACATCAAAAGCTTCCGCCAAACTAATACCCTGCGGCGTATCGGCATCCGTCATCTCATAGGGTGTCTGGGCTGCATCGAGACGCTTGGCGTAATCCATCATCTGGCGCTCGCCGGGGGTCTGACGATTGTAGAGCAAGTATACGTTCATGACTGAAATTGTAGCATAACCGTGTAGCAAGTCGGCACCGATACAAAGAAATCCCGCCTCCGCCACACCCTGTAGGGTACGGCGGAGGCGGGACAGGGTAGCTGGCGCTTGCGGGGTCTCCGCCTGAGCACCGGCTCTAAACTGCGAATACGCCCATGACTACTCCGAGATCGGTCAGCCGTTGCAGACTCCCGAGCTGGGCGCGCGTGAGCGTAATTCGGGCCGGCAACCGCTGGCAAAGCCGCGCTAGGACAGGCTGCTCAACCTTCATCTCCAGCAGCGTCTTCGCGAGCTCCACTGAATCCGCGTCGACGTGCGGCCGAAAGGCAACGATCACCTTTTCGGCTTCCTGTTGGCTGCTCTTAGCGGGATTGAAGCCGCTTTGTCCTCGTCGGCGGCCTCCGCCGGTGACATTGCGGGCCGACTGCTTGGGGCTCACCCGGCCGCCATTTTTGGGGGCGTAGAAGGCGGTTGAGGTCTGCCGGTTGCCGGGCAGAAACCGGGGCGGCTCGGATTGCTTCGCCGTATCCGGCTCCGGTTTTTCGATCCGCTTGGCGGAACTGGCCATCTTCCGACGATCACGTGGTGCTGGCATAATACCTCCGCTGCTCGAATGAATAACGGCATCTTTCAAGGTGCGTGTAACAAAAATGGAGCCTCTGGTGGGAGGCTCCCGATCTGTTACAAAAATCTTAAAGCCCCGCGCTATGCATTTCCCATCAGAATGATACCTGCCAGGAACAGGCCCTGCTGATACATAACATTTGCGCTTCGCTTCATAGTAGACATCATACCGCTAACCCTCCCTGACGGTCAAGCAAAGAAAACGGGCGGGTTCTGGGTAGCTCATACGCAACCCAGAACCCGCCCTTATGGCAACTGACCGCGATCGGTCAGCTGCAGCCAGAAGTGGCGCCGCAACTCTCGCACACGTAGCAAGATCCTGCAGGCCTCATCTTGACACCGCAAGTCATGCAGAGCGGCGCATCGGTGGAGACGGCAAACTTCTCCATGAGGTCGGCCGTTGAGTGGGCTCCCACGCTGGAAACCGAGGACAGAACCTCCTTTTCGATGACGACCGATTGGGCGAGTGTCTCATGGTTGAGACTCTCGTCTGCCAAGGCGGTAACCAGCGAGCTTCCGTATGCAGTATCAACCTGCTCCGTTCGCTCCTGGGCCGTATAGATGCCGTGGGCTGCCCGATCCTCGTACGGCAAGTGGTCGAGAGCCAGACGCCGGAAGATGTAGTCCATCATGGACTGCGCCATCCGAATATCCGGGTCGGCAGTCATACCTGCCGGCTCGAAGCGCATGTTCACGAACTTCGAAACGAACGCCTCGAGCGGTACTCCGTATTGCAGGCCGATCGAGACGGCAATCGAGAAGGCGTCCATAACTCCGGCTAGGGTTGAACCCTGCTTGCCGAGCTTCAGGAAAACCTCTCCCAACTGAACGTCCCCCGGGTATGAGCCGGCGGTCATGTAGCCCTCGGCTCCCGCCACCACGAACGATGTCGTGAGGCTGGGACGCTGCGTTGGCAGACGCCGGCGAACCGGACGGTGGTCTGCGACCACCTCGGACACCGGCGCTTCAGCCGTCTTCGGAGCAGAACTGCCTCCGGAGAGCGGCTGACCGACCTTGCATTCGTCACGGTAGATGGCCAGGGCCTTCACCCCGTACTTCCATCCGGCCATGTGAATCGCTTCGACATCATCGACCGTAGTCTCTTTAGGCAGATTGACGGTCTTGGAGATGCCTCCCGACAAGAACGGCTGAGTTGCCGCCATCATCAGAACGTGCCCCATGGGCGAGATTGCTCGCTCGCCCACGGCGCAGTCGAAGACGGAGTAGTGAGCCTCGTCGAGACCCGGTGCCCCCACCACGTGACCCTTGTCGGCGATAAAGTCGACGATGGCCTTGATGGCTTCTTCGTTGTACCAGAGCTTGGCGAGAGCCTGCGGAACCGTCTGGTTGACGATCTGCATCGAGCCCCCGCCCACCAGCTTCTTGAACTTGATGAGCGAGAAGTCCGGCTCGATGCCGGTCGTGTCGCAGTCCATCATGAAGCCGATGGTGCCGGTCGGTGCCAGCAGGCTGGCCTGGGCGTTGCGCCAACCCTGCTCCCGACCCAATTCATTGCCCTTCTGCCACTCAACGGCCGCCGCCTCGGCCACGGGCCGAGAGAGGTAGTCGAGCACTGCAGTGCCGAGACCGGACCGAGCCCCATCGGGAAGCCAACCCTGATGGGACCGGTCGAGCAGGCGCTTCGAAGCGGTCTCGTGCATCTTCATGACCCGCTCGTGGGGAGCCTGGTTGCGGGCAAACCCCACGTACGGTCCTACCACGCCGGCCAGCTCGGCCGATACGCGGTAGGCCGTGGACGTCAGCAGGCTAGTGATGGCCGCAGCCAGTCCGCGCCCTGCTTCAGAGTCGTACGCCAGTCCGGATACCATCAAAAGCGCACCGAGGTTGGCGTAACCGATCCCCAACTGCCGGTACTCGCGCGTCGTCCGGCCGATGGGCTCGGTCGGAAAATCAGCGAAGCAGATGGAGATGTCCATGGCCAGCGTAATGAGCCTGGTTGCCTTCACGAATCGCTCCGTGGCGAAACTGTGGTCCTCGTTCAGGAACTTCAACAAATTCAAGCTCGCCAAGTTGCACGAGCTGTTATCGAGCGACAGGTACTCCGAACACGGATTTGAGGCCGTAATGCGGCCTGTTTCCGGGTTGGTGTGCCAGTCGTTGATGGTGTCGTCGTACTGCAGGCCGGGATCGGCAGCGGCCCAGGCGGCCTCCGCGATTTGCGCCCACAGCATACGGGCGTCGACGGTGTCGATGACCTCGCCCGCCCCGACGCCCGCGTTGTTGCCGCGGCCGATCAGATCGAACGGTTTGCCGTCAACGACCGCCTGCATGAACGCGTCGGTGACACGCACTGAGTTGTTCGCGTTCTGGTACTGAACGCTCGCGGTGTCCTCGCCCCCGGGATCCATGTCGAATCCAGCATCGCGCAGGACGCGGATCTTCTTCTCCTCATCGGCCTTAACTTTCACGAAGTGCTCAATGTCGGGGTGATCGACATCGAGGACGACCATCTTGGCGGCGCGACGAGTCGCTCCGCCGCTCTTGATCGTTCCAGCTGAGGCATCGGCTCCGCGCATGAAGCTCACCGGTCCGGAGGCGTTGCCGCCGCTGGACAGCAACTCCTTCGAGGCGCGGATGCGCGACAGGTTGAGACCCGCCCCGCTGCCGCCCTTGAAGATCAAACCCTCCTCGCGGTACCAGTTGAGGATCGAGTCCATGGTGTCGTCGACCGACAGGATGAAGCAGGCCGAAACCTGCTGCGGCTCCGACGTGCCGACATTGAACCAGACCGGCGAGTTGAAGGCGAAGTGCTGGTGCAGCAATAGCCAGGTCAGCTCCTGCTCGAAGATCTCGGCATCGGCGTCGCTCGCGAAGTAGCCGTTGTCGCGCCCCGCCTCGACGTACTTGCGTACGACGCGGTCGATGAGCTGACGAAGGCTGAACTCGCGATTGCCCTGGTCCTTATGGCCGCGGAAGTACTTGGTGGCCACGATGGTGGAGGCGTTGACGGACCATAAGTCCGGGAACTCAACGCCCTCCTGTGCAAAGACGGTAACGCCCGTCTTGTAGTTCTTCTGATTGATGTCGCGGTACTCCCATGTCACCTCGTCGTACGGATGCACGCCGGGAGTCGAGAACTCGCGTTCGATCGTGAGACCGACGGCATTGGCCGGAGCGGTCTGACGGTGATCGAAATCGCTGTGCTTGGCGTGGCCGCCCTCCGAGAGCGAAGGTGCGGTATCGATAGTGGCGGTCATGTCACTCACTTTCCTTCCTGCCTCACGGCAGACTGAAGTTTGCAGTGTGCCGCGCCGACAGTCGGGATTGACTGGTCGGTTATTACGGACCCGCGGGGCACCTGTACGCGGCTCACAAATCAGTGTTCCGTGTATGCCCTCCACAGGCTCCCCAAGAGCCCGCAATAACCATGATTCTTAGAAATAAACTGTCAAAGTTCTGCTTTCCGAACCCCGTTTGGAGCCGGTGCCGAGGGTCGACTAACAATCCCCCGCATCCGCCTCAAACAACCCCGCCTAGACCTTGGCCCGCAGCCGCCGCAATTCCGCTTCAAAACTTGCTACGTCAGTGAAGCTCCGATACACGCTGGCAAAGCGCACGTAAGCCACTTCGTCGAGCTGCTCAAGCTTTAGCATCACCAGTTCGCCAATCTCAGCACTCGGTATCTCGCTCTCGCCGCGAGCGCGCAGATCGCGCTCGATCTGATTGATTATTTCCTCGGTTTCGCTAATCGCGATCGGCCGCTTCTCAACGGCCCGGTAGACGCCCGAAGCCACTTTGTTGCGGCTAAAGAGTTCCCGACGGCCATCTTTCTTAACGACGGCCAAGGTGGGCGTCTCCATGCGCTCGTAGGTCGTAAATCTGGCACCGCAGCGCAGACATTGCCGGCGCCGGCGGATCGAGGATGAGTCATCGAGGTCCCGCGATTCGATCACTTTCGAGTCGAGATACCCGCAGTCAAAACACTTCACAAATAACTAACTTTCTACGTTTACTCCATATGTAGCGTACGTAAGAACTATTATAACGCTAGTGGTCCGTAAACCGTCAATGATACGAATTAATGACTTTGGGTAGGCGTTAGTAACGTCTAACTGCGTACCGCTACGGATGTTATCCACAGTTTGGCAAGACATATAGCGTAACGATTATTGCGATGCAACACCATATAAATGATAAGGTCCCGCCTTGCGCAGAGCGCAAAGCGGGACGATGACGAACAATCTAACGGGATGGGATCAACCTGCGCAAATCATCGCCGATGGCGAGCGATCGTTTGACCGCCGGACTGCTACCCACATCGACGTCTGGTAGAATCCCGTTTTCGATCGCCCGCTGGACCGACTGGAGTGAGCGCACATCGGCAGCTGCGGCATCGGCGGCCGCCTTGTGTACTGTGCGAACCAATTTTTCGTTCAAACCGTAGTTTGCCAGCTCGTCACCGAACAGCGATACGGCCTCGGGATCGATGCGGTCTTTGATAACGGCCGCGATATAGGTACGCACATCGGCCGACCTCTTCTGTTCCGACACGATCACCTTCATGTGGCGTCGAATGTCTTCGTCGCTAAACCCGGCCGCCTGCAGGCGGCTAAGTTCAATCGCGGATGTGAACGAAATGGCCTTCTTCTTCGTCGCGGTCACAACCTCTGCCGGCAGTTCGCAGAAAGCCAATGCGCTGCGGACGAACGCCGGCCGCTGGTTGATCGATCGGCCAAAAGCCGCCATCGTGAGCTTCGGCTCTAACCGCTTGGCGATCGTCCAGCGCCGCCGCAAGCGGTCGGCGATCACATCGATCGTCAATGGCTCGGCCGTGTTCTCAGTCAACTGCATGTCGAGCGCCGCCCGCGGATCCGGATCCACAACGATCCGTACCTCCATGCCGTCCGGCGAGAGATTTACGTGGCGCTCGATGCAATTTCGAGCATGATCCTGGCTGTCGGACTCTTGGCAGTCCGAACATCCCCGTTCAAAGAGAATCAGGTTGGCAAGCGTTCGTCGATGGCCGAATATCACGACGTAGAAGTAGCCGGTCTCCAGATCGGAGACGAGTTCGGCGGCCTGCGTCTGACTGCCCAGAGCCAGGTTGAAGTACGACACGTAGGCATCAGCCTTGGCGCGGGTCGTGAGCGCTGCGATAAGCGGCAGCTGCAACATGCCGAGCGAAGCGATGCTGTCGGCCAGCCCGATGATCGTTTCCTGGTCGTAGGTCTTGCGGACCTGGTCGATGATGTTGACGACACCGGGATGAAGCTGCGATGCGTAAATACGTGAGTAGGGCTTGTCTGCCGGACGCTCCGATGCCGGAGCGGGCGCAACACGAACGTTTCGCGGTGCCATTACATCCACTCCGTTCCGAAGTAATCGAGCTTGGATATCAAGTTACGCCGAGCTACCCCAAACAGCACTGAGATACTCTAACTATAACGGTAGGCTTGCAGTGAGCGTCAAGGAAATTTTAGTGATTAAACCAAAAACCGACCCATTTCGGGTCGGTTTTTCAGGGAATGCGCTGACTATTCGACTTTGCGGCGGATGAATGCCGGTACGTCGAGATCGTCGTCCAGACCCAAGTCAGCCAATGGCTGTCGGCTGAATGCCTCGGCGGCTACCTCATCCTTACTTGCCTTGGAACTCAGTAAATCTTGGGAGTCATCATGCCTGACGCGCGCGGACTTTGCTCCGTGTCTGTCGTGATCGGGCTGCTCCTCTAAGTCGTTGTCCTCCGGCTCTATCGAAGCCAAGGGCGCAAACCGCCTGGGGGGCGCAACGACCTCCGGCTCAGCCGTCGGCAACGGAAGCACTTCCGGTTCGACCGCCGTCTGCGGGCGCTCATTAATGAACGGCTGACGCGGGTTGGGCATTACCGGCTGGCTAAAGACGGGCTCAAGCTCCACAACCTCCTCCACTTCAACAACCTCCGGCTCGTGGTGTATGACGCGGGGAGCGGTACGAACCTCACGCACCCGATCGACGGATTCGCGGGGAGAGTTATCGAACCCGGTCGCGACCACCGTAATCTGCAGGTCGTCCTCAAGCGAATCGTCGAGCACGGCGCCAAAAATAATATTGGCCTCAGGATCGACAGCATCGGTAACGGTCTTGGCAGCCTCGTCGATCTCATGCATGGTCATGTTTCGACCGCCGGTAATGTTGAAGAGTACGCCGCGCGCTCCTTCGATCGAAGTCTCAAGCAACGGCGAGTCGATCGCCTGACGAGCGGCCTCGACGGCACGGTTATCACCTCGAGCGCGGCCGATGCCCATAAGCGCCGAACCGGCATTGCTCATGATCGCCTTAACATCGGCAAAATCGAGGTTGATGAGTCCGTGAATCGTAATCAGGTTCGAGATTCCCTGCACGCCCTGCTGCAATACTTCGTCGACGATACCGAAAGCATCAACGAGCGAAGTCTTGCGATCGATCATCTGAAGCAATCGATCGTTAGGGATGGTAATCAAGGTGTCGACATTATCTTTCAACTCCAAAATACCGGATTCAGCCGAACGGCGCCGACGCTCGCCTTCGAACGTAAACGGCTTCGTCACAATGGCTACCACCAGTGCTCCAGCCTCTCTGGCTGCGGAAGCCACGAGCGGAGCAGCCCCGGTACCGGTCCCACCGCCCTCGCCGAGCGTAATGAAGACCATATCGGCCCCTTTGACCGCTTCATAGACTTCCTTCTCGCTCTCTTCGGCCGCCTTACGACCAACCTCCGGATCGGCTCCGGCGCCGAGTCCGCGGGTAGTCTCGCGCCCGATGTGAATCTTGTGTCCGGCTTTTGCGTGAACCAATGCCTGAGCATCCGTATTGATAACGAGAAACTCGACACCGGGCATATTGGCTTCGATCATGCGATTGATCGCCGATCCACCGCCGCCCCCGATTCCTATAACTTTGATCCGAGCTGACGTATCAACCTCGGGTAGAATTTCGGCCATAAATGTTTAACTCCTTACCACCAAGACCCGTAAGGCTAATGCCTAGGGGTATAGTCAGCAGTCTAACACCTTTGCGAAATACAATGCAAATAATGTATTCAGGCTTTTTTAGGTAATATTTTGCACTAATTATGTATACGATATTGATGTTTTATCCCTTACATCAAGCATATCTATTTAGTACTCAAGTGGATCAATATTTGATACGTCAAAATCACTGCATAAAAGTTTTCCACAGATAGCTGATATTTCCACCAAAAAAGCCTCGCCAAGGCGAGGCTTTATCAATCTTATGCGTAGATACTTAAGGCAGAAAACTCTTAATCATGTCTTTCAGCTTGTCGCCAATTCCCTGCCCGTTGACCGGTGCAATGCGGGCGTGACTCATATTTTCGAGCATCAAACCGACGGGAGCCGCGAAGGCAGGATCGGCAATGCGGTCCACAATCCCGCTAAAGCCTTCGGGTTGACCGATAACCACGGGGAGATCCAACAGCTCTTTGGCCAGATCTTCGATACCGGCCATCTTGGCGCCGCCGCCCGTCAGAACAATGCCGGCCGGCAACAGATGATCCTTGCCTACCTTCTTGAGCTCGGCTCGCACGAGTGCGAATATCTCTTCTAGCCGGGCGTCCACAATCCCCTGCAGCTCGCGCCGCGTGACGAGGTTATCTTCGTCTTCAAGTTCCTCAATGCGTATTTTCTCGTGCGGGTTAGCCTTCGAGTGATTGGCCTTCACGTACTTGAGCTTAATCTTCTCGGCAGTATCGATGTCGGTCTTGAGGCCGATCGCCAAGTCGTTGGTGATGTGGCCGGCTCCCACGGGCAAAACGCTCGAGTAGAGCACGTCGCCCTCCTCAAATACGGCGATGCCGGTCGTGCCGCCGCCGATATCGACCAGGGCGACGCCGAGTTCTTTCTGGCGCTTCGTCAGGACCGCCCGGGCGGCCGCCAGCGGCACCAGTACCTGACCCTGAATCGTAATGCCGACTTGGTAGATGCTGCGGTCGAGATTCTTAATGGCCGGTGTCGCACCGGTAACGATGTGGGATTCTACCTCGAGGCGGACGCCCTGCATCCCGACCGGATCCTTAATGTTGGTCTGGCCGTCCACGGTATACGATCGCGGAAAGACCTGAATAATTTCACGGTTGAGGGGCAGTTGAATGGCCGTAGCGGCTACCTGGGCACGCTCAAGGTCTTCCACGGTGATCTCCTGATCGGCCCGTCCGATGGCAATCACGCCCTTTGAGTTGAGACTCGAGACATGAGCGCCGTCGATCGAGATGGTAGCGCGATCGATAGCCACGCCGGAAATGCGTTCGGCTTCCTCCACCGCCGCCGTAATGGCCGACACCGTCTCGTCGACATCCACCACGACGCCCTTACGCATACCGCTGGTAGGCGCCACGCCCACGCCGATGACGCTGGGCTGAGCGGTACCTTCCTCGCGCAAGCCGACGATGCAGGTTACGTTCGTGGAGCCTACATCTAGGCCAATGTATATCTCTTCGGTTGGTTTAGACGCCACTTAGGATGTACTCCGCTTTCTATCTATTGCGACTATTATAGTGCTTAGGCCGGCTATTGCGCAAACGCTGTATGCACTTAGTATACCGCCGTTGGCTGCAATAGGAAATGGTTCACCATGAACACATTTTGTATGCACATTTGCCTGCCTACTTAGTTAGAATCTCCGCCCCGTCGGGCAAGACCAGAACCGTATGCTCAAACTGAGCCGAAAGGCTGCCGTCCGCCGCCACGATCGTCCAGCCGTCATCGAGAATCTCAATATCAATGCCGCCCAGCGTCGCCATCGGTTCGATGGCGATCGTCATCCCTGCTTCGAGTTTCATACCGCGGCCCTTTGAACCGTAGTTTAAGATGAGCGGATCCTCGTGCAGCTCATGCCCGACACCGTGGCCGCTCAGGTCTTCTATGACCCCCAAATTATCCTTACGGAGTCTGAGCTCGACGGCGTTGCTGATATCGCCTATACGGGCGCCCGCGCGAACTTGCTTAATACCGTTGCTAAGCGCTCCGCAGGTTGCGGTCATCAGCTTTTCGGCGAGCGCATCAACGCGGCCGACGCCAACCGTAATTGCTCCGTCGGTAATCATCCCGTGATAATCCACACCGAAATCGAGCCCCACGATGTCGCCGTCGCGCAATACTCTTGATCCGGGAATACCGTGTACCACTTCGTCGTTGACGGAGATACAAATTACACCGGGAAAGCCCTGATAGCCCAAGAAGGCCGGCTTGCCTCCAAGACGTTTAAGCTCTGCTGCGGCCAGACGGTCCAAGTCGCCGGTCGTAATACCGTCAACCGATAAAGGCTTAAGGTACTTTAAGACGGATGCGAGCATCGCCCCGCTGATACGGATATCTGCAATCTCCTGAGGGTTTTTAACCTGATTTTTCATATATTGAACACTTTCGTTATTCGTGAATAAACTTCTTCTTCAGTCCCGTCGCCGTCTATGCGGCTCAGAATGCCCCGGCGTTCATAAAAATCCAATACCGGCTTGGTTTCATCATTATACGCTCTCCACTTCTCGGCCAGGGCTTCAGGCGTATCGTCGGCGCGGCCGCGCAGCATGAGGCGGGATCCGCTGATGTCCGGCGTCACCTCCAAAACGATTACCAGGCTGACCGTTCGCTTCCACTCAGGCAGGCGGCTCTCGAGCCACTCGGCCTCATCCAACATCCGAGGAAAACCGTCGAGCACGATTGTCCGGTTTGCAACGACATTATGAACCGCCTTCTCCAATACCCGCTCAACGTCCGCCGAGGGTGAAAGAACCCCGGATGCAAGCTGCGGAGCCATCTGCGCATTGAGACGCAACAGTTCACCGCTCGACAAATGCTCCCAACCTAAGGCAGCTGCCAAGCGCTTGCCCTGAACGGTTTTGCCCGCGCCGGTCGGGCCCATGAGGATGACTATATTTTCCATACCAGCCTCAGCGCGTAGGGAGCAAAGATCACAAATCCGATTGTCACAGCGGCTACCGCGGTCACCAGCACCGCTCCGGCCGACATGTCTTTGATGAGTTTAATCTGCGGGTTGTGGTTCATGTCGATCAAATCCAAGGTTTTCTCGATGGCGGTATTGATGATCTCGGCCAAAAAAACCAAAATAATCGCAAAAAATATCGCCGCCAGCTCCGTATCCGATATCCTCAGGTAAACTCCCAGACAGAACGCGACCAAAGCCGCAATCAGATGGATTCGGGCGTTTTGCTCAAATTCAAAAACGTACAGGATCCCGCGAAAGGCATGCCCAAGTCCGCTAATTACTCTTGCCATTCAAACTCCCGATAGGTTAATTTTGCTTCGCTCATAATGGCCCGCTGGAGGTTCTGTAGCTCATTCTGCTCCGCTTGGGTCTGATGGTCCAGCCCAACGATATGCAGTATGCCGTGCAACGTAAGTAGCGCCAACTCTTCACCGAGGCTCATCCGGGCCGTCTCGGCTTGGCGCGCGGCCGTTTCCAGGCTGACTACCATTTCGCCGATCACGCCTTCAATCGGACCGCCCGATTCCAGGTAACTGAACGATAGCACGTCGGTGGCATAATCGTTCCCGCTATAGTCACGATTTAGTTCACGCATCGTTTCGTCGTCGACCAGCGCCAGATTAACCTCTCCGTCCGGCAGACCCAACTCGTCGGTGCGGCCGACGAGCACCGCCATCATGCGTTCAAGCGGCACCAAATCGAGCTGCGCCGGAATGTCGCCGACAAGCTGAAGATCAAGCGAGTTCGCCATCTAGCCGACCAGCTTTGATCGTACCATAGCCGAAACCGTACCGCCCTCGGCAGCCGCACCGACCTGCTGCATAACTGCGCCTATAACGACTCCCAACTGTTTGGCATCGGTGGCGCCCAGGCGTGCGATTACACTGTCCACCACCTGCTCAAGCTCCTCGGCCGTGAGCGCTCGAGGCAAGTAGCTTTGAATAATTTCCAGCTCGGCCTGTTCATGGGCTGCCAGTTCCGGGCGGTTGGCGCCGTTGAACTGGTCTATCGAGTCGCGGCGCTGCTTGGCCTCGCGTTGCAACACCTTAAGCACCTCGGCGTCCTCGAGCGGATGTCCGGTCTTTATCTCTTCGTTCTTAATCGCGCTGCGCAACAATCTAAGCGTGCCCGTCGTGTCGCCGGTACCGGCAATCATGCTCGCCTTCATATCGCTCATTAACTTATCCGAAATAGTCACTTGTGTTCCTTCTCTCTGTACTCAATCTTACACCAATCTGACCAAAAACCGGCTCCCCATATGGAGAACCGGCTTTGCATGAGGCTGAATGTCGGCTTAGTGGCCCAGATACGCCTTGGTCTTGGCGGCCTTGCGGTCTGCCTTGCGGATAGCAATTTCGCGCTGAGCACGCTTAGTCAGTGGCTTCTCGAAGTACTTGTTGCGACGGGCAATACCCAATACGCCCGACTGCTGAACTTTCTTGTTGAAGCGTCGGATCATATTTTCGATCGGCTCTTTGTCGTCTTTACGAGTAACTTGTAACATTGAAATCACCTCCTTTCGAGTGGCGTTTGAGACATTATTTGCAAGTGGACAACTTGACCTAGATTACCAGATTTGGCCTTTTAAAGCAATGTCTGAACTACACTTTATATCGCGAGTCACTCATGACATGAAAGTGAAGGTGATCGAGTTCGATTCCTTGAATTAGGATCTTATTCGCTTCTTTGAGTTCAAGTAATGCAATTACCTCGCGTACAGCCATTATAAGCTCACCTGCGAGCTTCTCGTCATCAAGTGCGTCTATGTTCTTAATATGCTGCCTTGGTACCACCAATACGTGGACCGACGACTTGGGGTGGATGTCGTTGAAAGCCACGGCAATCTCATTCTCCCAGACCAGGTTGTCTCGGTCGCCGTTGGCAATCGCGCAAAATAAGCAATCGTTCATAATATTATTATAGCAAAATGAAAACCGGCCCCGACCGCTCTCTCCAATTAAGGGGAAAACGGCCGAGACCGGCACGAAATTGGATCTCACTCCGAGTAGACCGCAAAGGCCGACGAGGACCACGGCTCAGAACGCACGTAGGTTCTCACCCGGTCGCACCCGATCTTGTCGACGATTTCGCGAAGCCTAGCGTCTTCGCGTCGTTCCGCATCACGCTCATCGCGGTGATCTTCGGAATCGATGTGCCAACAGGCCGGATCGATCTCATCGATGTCCAGGACTGCGTCGTAGACAGGCGCTGTGGGCATCTCCGCTGCCGTCGAGGGCATCTCAGCCTCCAGCGACAGCATTGCGGTGATCTGCTCGTGCATCTCGTGGCGACGATCGCGGACGGCCAACAGCAGGTGCTGCAACTCTCCCCGGCTGAGAAGGTCGAGTTTCTCTCCCAGCGGTACGAGATACTCTTCCGGAACGAGGTTTTTGACCTCCTGATAGATCATGGCGTACAGGATCCCGATTTCTGGAACGATGCGAGGCCTGATCATCTGATCGTTCATGCCATCGCCCCCGTAAGATCGGATCCGGAAAGCGACCCTGAGAAGCGCTCCTGAACGGCGTCGATCGCATCGTGAAGCTGGTCGAGGGGCATCCCCGCGTAAACTCCGTCGGGCTGATCGGGACCGTTCAACTTGGCAAGCGCGCTCTGACGGTGCTTCGCGCAGCCCATCGGAGACTCGTTCGAGCATGCATCCTGATCGGTATCACACTTCACCAGCAGACCTCTTCCTTGAGGGATTGGAAAGCCTTACCGTGTCATGCGAGGATACTCGCCGAGATGTCAGTCTCGGTTCAAAGGGTCGACGGTTTCGCTGGACGGTGCGATTCTGGTGTCGAGCGGCTTCACCGTGATGTCGAGAGACATCCAGCGCTCCACGCGCGCCTCCTGCACTTCAGCCGAAGAGGCGATGAACGCATCCCGCCCGGGCTGAGGCAGCATGTCGAACTGCTTCTCGGCGAGAAGTTTACCCGCCACACTTGGCGGATACCGGTTCGATGCGGAGGTTCCTGAGTCGTCTGTGTCCCGAGGGGCATCGACGGTTGCTCGAGCGTGAGCCACGGTAATCTCGATTCTCTAGAGGGGCGATGAGTTAACGATCAGCGAGCCGACTACGCGATTGCGGAGATCGGAGCGACCGTCAAGTACCACGATGAGGGGTGGTTCCAAATCCGAATCTGGCGGAGTTGAGAACATTCAGCCGAGAGACAGAAAAGTTCCGGCAGCGCAAGCCTGTAGAAGACCTTTGCGCCCTCCGGGTGATCGATCAGAAGCTGCACCGTGAATGGAAACTTTGCCAAAAATGGGTATGTCTCCACGAGCGCGCTGACTGCCGGGTTGCTGAGATCAAGCGAAATCAAGGTACTGGTGGGGTCCATAACCCATCCTCACTTCCTGCGTAGATGAAACTCTACCGGTTTGCGGATAGACAGATTATAGGCGCACTCCAAAGAATATGTCAACGCGGATTTACATTATTTACAAAAATCACAAAGTAAACCGATTTTTCGGTGACGGTTTGGCGAAATGCTTCGTTTCTATTGCTCTTTCTCGACAAACTCGCGGACGCTCCGAACGGTATCCAATAATTGAGCCGGGAAGACGATCGTGGAGTTCTTCTCGACCGCGATTTCGGACAGGACCTGGAGATTACGCAGCTGCAGGGCTATGGGGTGGGCGGCGATGATATCGGCCGCCTGGCCGAGCTTCGCGGCGCTCTGGAACTCCCCGTCGGCCGCAATGATCTTGGCCCGCTTCTCCCGCTCCGCCTCGGCTTGCTTGGCCATGGCCCGCTGCATGGTATCGGGCAACTGGATATCTTTGAGTTCAACACGGCTGATCTCGGCACCCCATTGTTCAGTGGTGGAGTCCAGTATGGTCTTGACCTGGGAGTTTATCTTGTCCGTATTGCTCAGGATCTCATCGAGCGGGTGCTGCCCGACTATATTGCGCACCGTGGTCTGAGCAATCTGGTTGATGGCCTGAGCGACGTTATCGATAGCCACGAGACTCTTCACCGGATCGACCACCTTGTAGTAAGCCACGGCGGCAACGCTGATCGATACGTTGTCGCGGGAGATTACCTGCTGCGGCGGAACCGCCATGGTAATGATGCGCATGTTAACTTTGCTCAGAGTGTCGATAAACGGAATAATGATATTCAATCCCGGTTGCCGAACGCCACCGGACACCCGGCCAAGACGAAATACGACGCCCCGCTCATACTGCTGAACTATCCGAAGACCGGCCAGAACAAGAATAATTACAATTACCAATGCAATATATGAAATATACATGTGAGCTCCTTGGCTAATAGAGCTTTATTCTGCGCCCAGCCAAGGTGTTTTACAACTGGCTAAGTTATATGAAAGCGCAGGCGAATCTCGGCCCCAACCTCGCTGAGATTGAGTGTCTCCTGGGCGCCGGAGGTCATGTCGCGCAACAGAACGGTACCGTCCTGAACCTCCTTCTGACCGATAATCACGGCATACGGCACGCCCAGCTTGTCGGCTCGCGCCAACTGGGCGCCGATGCCGTCGCGGTCGACGGATCCTGTAGCCGGCACGCCCGCATCCAGGAGCTGCTCGATCAATCTGAAGGCTGCCAGACGGGCGGGTTCGCCCAAGCTCGCAACATAAACCCGTTTCTGCTGCGGAAGTTCCGGGAGCGAGCCCGTTGTCTCCAGCTCCAAGATAATCCGTTCGATACCGGCGGCGAATCCGACGGCCGGCGTAGGCTGGCCGCCAAGCGTTTCAAGCAGTGCGTCAAAGCGTCCGCCGCCACCCAAGGCGGACTGGGCGCCCTCCCGCTCACCGTAAAACTCAAAAACTGTCCGGGTGTAGTAATCGAGGCCGCGTACCAGGAGCGGGTTGAGTTCGTAACTGATTCCCAAGTCGTCGAGATACTCCAATACGCCGGCAAAATGAGTCTGGCAATCATCGCACAAATAATTTAGTGTCTGA
This sequence comes from Candidatus Saccharimonadia bacterium, assembly GCA_038251135.1. GTDB lineage: Bacteria > Patescibacteriota > Saccharimonadia > UBA4664 > UBA4664 > JBBSBR01. Next base: position 29,404 of record JBBSBR010000002.1, read on the forward strand.
GGCGCATCACCCAAGATCACCTGCGTACTTGCCTCTTTGGAGTCGAGAACCCGCAACGGATTCTTCTTGAGCCGTTCGCGATCGATCTCGGCCAGCTGTTTAACGTTGGCCTCGAGGTACTCTATCAGGGCCTTTTTGAACTTGGGGCGGCAGGCGCCGTCGCCGATTGAATTGATTTGCAGGGTTACTCCCGACAGACGAAGCCGCTTGTAGAGGCGCTGAACCAAGACAATGAGCTGGGCGTCGACGCTCGGATTGCCGTCGCCAAAGACTTCGGCTCCCAGTTGCTTGTGCTGGCGGAAGCGGCCCTCTTGCGGTCGGTCATAGCGAAACATCTCTTCGATGTAGTAGAGGCGTACGGGCTGCGGCAGGGATCCCATGCCGTGCTCGATAAAGGCTCGCGCTATCGCGGCGGTGCCTTCGGGACGGAGAGCCAGCTTCTTGTCTGAGCGGTCAACGAGCGAGTAAAGCTCTTTGTCGACCAGATCTGTCCCCTGCCCTTGAGAGCGCGTAAAAACGCCTTCATCTTCCAATATCGGAGTCTCGATGCGGCCGTATCCGGCGTCTTTGGCTATCTGTTCAAAGGCTCCGATCACATAATCAAAGTAGGGTCGGCGCTCCGGCAGGATGTCGTACATTCCGCGAACAGTTTGAAACTGGGATTTTGCCACTAATGCTCCTCTACTCGACGTTATACGATCGCAGCCATAGCCTAAGCCGAATTAAAATTATTGCAAGGTCTGCGAAATTCGAGTCTAGCTGAGCGTCAGCGTAACATAAGCTTGGGTCCGTGATCAAGCCGTTCGGGAGCCTCTAAACGCGGTTGACGGCCAGTACCCCGGAGAGGCGTTCGAGCTCACGAATGAGCCCGGCCAGAACAAACAGGTCGGCCACTTCCACAACCACGCTTACCTCGGATTCAAGGCCTTCCGGTTGATCCTCGCTCCGAATCGAACCGATGTTTATCCGTCGCCTGGAGAGAATGCCCGTAATGTCCGACAGTAAGCCGATGCGGTTAAAGGCGTTGATCTGGATCCGGCATACAAGGCGCTCGGCCACCTCATCCAGCGTCTCCCAGGTACAGGCCACATACCGTTCGGCATCGGTCGGCAGGTTTAGGCATTTCAGCGTGTGTACCGTTACGCCCTTGCCGCGGGTGATATAGCCGACGATCGGTTGCGGAAAGACCGGCGAACAGCATGGCGCCATGACGAATCCCGATATCGTCCCGTCGCCGACGATAACATGCCCGGTCGGTTCGACTCGCCTGACCACCGGAACGGCTGTCGGCTTACCGGCATCGGGGATTAGACGGCGCAACGCCTGATTAACCGAGATGTTACCTTCCCCGATCGCCGCCAACATATCTTCTGCCGCATGCAAATTCAGGTCCTCAAGCGTATCGTTGAGCTGTCGAACCGGTACGTCCTCGAGGCGCTTCAGTCCCCACGTTTTAAGCTCAGCTTCGAGCAATGTGCGCCCGGTTGCGACATTGGCGTCACGGCTGGCAAGTCTAAACCAGGCCTTGATACGGTTGCGGGCATGGGGCGTCTGCACGAAATTCAGCCAGTCGCGGTTTGGTCCCGGCTCGCGTTTCGTCAGAATCTCAACGACATCGCGGTTTTCGAGCTTGGTATCGAGCGTCACCAGGCGGCCGTTCACCTTGGCACCCATTGTCTTCAAGCCGATATCCGAATGGATGGCAAAGGCAAAATCAACCGGCGTAGCGCCTTCGGCCAGATCGTAGAGATCGCCTCGCGGCGAAAACACGAAAATACGGTCATGAAAGAGTTCCAATCGTGCGGTATCCGCAAACTCTTGACCCGTACTGCTAGCCGAGAGAGCCGTCAGTTCATTGACCCACTTCATATGATCGGGCAGCGATTTGGCCCCCGAGCGTTGAACGTAATTATCGGATGACTTCGAAGCGTCATAGTAGAAGTGGGCCGCAACCCCGTGTTCGGCCTCGTCATGCATCTTCAAAGTCCGAATCTGAATCTCCGATATGTAGCCGTCCAGACCAAACACGGTCGTGTGCAGACTCTGGTAGCCATTGGGCTTCGGAACGGCAATGTAATCCTTGATACGGTAAATGAGCGGTTTGTACTCTTGATGAATCGCACCGAGAGCTTTATAGCAATCCGAGACATCATTAAGGATGATCCGCAGCGCAAACAGGTCGTAAATCTTGTCGATATCCCCTCCGGTCTTGGCCAGCTTCTTGTAAATGCTGTACAGGTTCTTGTGCCGGCCCTCGATGCTGATCGGAGTAATGTTGTTGACGGTCAAATTATCCTTGATTGCCCGCTTAAACCGAGCCAGATAGCGATCCGATTTGCCGGCCGTCGCTGCCACCATGGCTTTGATACGCAAATACTCCTCGGGTTTCCAATAGCGAAAACTCAAGTCTTCCAGCTCGCTCTTGAGCTCGCCCATACCAAGGCGGTCGGCAACCGGTGCAAATATTTCCAGGCTTTCGCGCGCGATGCGAACCCGCTGATCCGGCTTGAGGTACTCGAGCGTCCGCAAATTATGAAGACGGTCGGCCAGTTTGATCAGGATTACGCGAAAATCACGCCCGGAAGCGAGCAGAAGTTTGCGCAGATTTTCATTCGATATCTCGAGGCGCGCGCTCGAAGCATCCGGACTTGGCAGCGATTCGATTGCCGCCAGCTTAGTCAGTCCGTCGACCAACTCGGCGACGGTCGCGCCGAAAAGCTTGGTAATCTCCGTATTGGTTATGTCGGTATCTTCGACGACATCGTGCAGCAAAGCGGCCATAATCGCCTCGTGATCCAACCCCCAGGCGGCCACCGTCTGGGCGACGGCCATCGGGTGGACGATGTAATCATCTCCGCTCTTGCGTTTTTGGCCTTCGTGAGCCTTTTGTGCATAATCAAACGCTGCTAGAATCAAATCATTTTGGATTTTCGAGAAGCGATTTTCGTCATATTGAATACTTATCTTATTCATAGCGAATATCCTGGATGTTCAACTGGAGTGATGCGCGTCCTTGATACTCATTCTTGTTCAAACTGCCGACTACGCAGACATCCTGCCCAGGCTCAACGTCGCCTAACCGCTCGGCCAAGCCGAAACCGATTCCATCCAGCGTACTGCCGGTGTAATCGCCGAGAACCAGTTTGAGATGCGAACTATCTTTACCGATGCGTCGGATCTGACGGACAGCGGCGTTAATCTCCAGCAAGGGTTCAATGTTTCCCGCACCGTACGGCTCCAATAGCGCCAAGTCTTCCAGGAGCGGCCAGTCGATGTCGCCGAGGCTGCCCAGTGTAACGTCGGCACTGACTACTGGCCGTTCGGCGTTCGCACCGTAATGTTTACGATAATATTCGTTAAGTCGCTCTCTGAACTCACCAAGCCGCTCGGTCGGCAGCGTAAACCCGGCAGCGTAGAAATGGCCGCCGTACTTGATCAATAAATCGTCGCAATTTCGTAAGGCTTCGACCATATTGAACTCGTTCCGACTCCGCGCCGAACCCTTGGTAGTAACGCCCATCGTCTGAGCCACCAAAGTCGGTTTATTGAGGCGTTCGGACAACTTTGAGGCGGCAATTCCAACCACTCCGTGCGACCACTCGGGATCGGCCAGCACCAGGATGGGGTCGGTTTCAAAGTCCGACGCCTGCGCGAGAGCTTGCTTGACGATCATTTCCTGATTGGTCCGGCGCTGACGGTTCAAAATATCGAGTTCCTCGGCGATGAGCACCGCCTCCGGCATCGAAGCCGTCTGCAGCAGCTGCAGACTGCGCGAGGCGTGCTCCAAGCGACCGGCGGCATTGAGGCGCGGCCCCAGGACGAAGCCCAGATGGCGCGACCCGATTTCCGCAATGTCGATCTCGCCGACATTGGCGAGCGCCCGAATCCCCGCCCTTCGTGTCTGCCTCATAACCTTGAGGCCGTAACTCACCAAGACTCGGTTCTCTCCGACCAACGGCACGACGTCGCAAACGGTTCCCAGGGCTACCAGGTCGAGCAGCCACTTCTCCTGACCTGAGGCCGGCCGGCCGGTCCGATGCTGCAGCGCCTGGACCAGCTTAAAGGCCACTCCGGCGCCGCAGAGATCCTTGAAGGGGTATTTATCGTCCGGGCGGTGAGGATTTATAACCGCGACCGCCGACGGAATTTCGGCCGGAACCGAATGATGATCGGTAATTATCAGGTCTAGTCCGTGCTCGCTCGCCCAGGCTGCCTCGGCTAGGCTCGTAATGCCGCAATCCACGCTCACGACCAAGTCAATCCCTTCACTTTTCAGATACCGCAACGCCTCAAGGTTAATGCCGTAGCCCTCCTCGAAGCGATCCGGAATGTAGCTGCGTGCAACAATCCCCTGGGCCGCCAGCCCCTCCGTCAAAACCGCACTGGCGGTAATACCGTCGATATCGTAGTCGCCATAGACGGCAACCTGCTCGCCGCGCTCGGCCGCCAGAACGATCCGGTCGACCGCCGGCTCCATGTCGGTCATCAGAAATGGGTCGTGAATATCTCGATCGTAGTCGGGGCTAAGAAATATTTCCATCTGATCGTCAGAAAATCCCCGCTGCTTCAGGATTTGTGCGATTACGGGGTTCTGCGGTTTAACCGGGATGCTTTTTGCAACTGCCATTGATACCCAGTATACCAAATGATCAAAAAAATGAGTCCGGAAGGTACCCTCCGGACTCAGGGCTCAGGTAACTGAGCAATCAGAATGTTAGTTTGCCGTCTGACGGTCAGCAACCGACCCGCGAAATCGGCTCTTTTCATAACTGAAACCTCGGGATATAGCCGGTCGCACTGCGTTATGATCGTACCGAGAAAGCGCCGAAGTTGCCCGATGTTGTCGGAGGTGCTCTCGGCGAGGTTAACTTTGAGCTCGAGCAGCGACAGTCGGTCATCGATAGTTTTTGCATCGAGTTCCTTCGCGCGGGCTCGAAAGGTCTCTGACTTAACCTTGATGCGGACAGCTCGCTCACGATGACGTCGCAAAAACCAAGACCGCCGAGTCTTAATCTCCGCCATGGCGGTACACCTCCTCGCGCCTGGAAGGACAACACGGCAAAACGCCGTGCGTATTCATATACTAAGCACGCTGGCCGACGGTGGCAAGTCTAGTATTTGCGCGCGAGAAAAAAGAAGTTGGGGTCGCTACGGCGTACGAAGCCGGGCGGCGGCTCGGGATTATAGCGTACCTGCGGTGCGGTATAGGTATATCGTTTGGCCGGGCGGCGCACGATGAATTGCGCCAATAGCTTAATCATATGCTAGCCCCTCCGCGGCGAGCCTGACTCTTTAGCACTATGGCCTGCAGCTCCCGGTAGAGTGCAAATTTCGGATTGGCGGCGTAAACCTTGGAATTACCCTCGTTCGTGACCTTCACGAAACCAACCTCGCTCAGACGCTTGAGTTCGCGCTGAACGTTGCCGGGGTCTTCTTTGATCATCTTGGCCAAACCGCGGACATGCATACGAAAGTCGGGGTACTTCGTATAGACGACGATAATCTTGCGGCGGGTTTTGGATGTAATAAATAGTTCTAGCATTTTTAACGTTTTTATTTTTATTCGTTAGTACCTACACCATACACAAAGCATAAGAACAATGCAAGTACTTTTTACAACGTTTACTTATAATCACCGATCAAGGCCGAATTTCGCCTTGAGAACCTCCGTCAACGCCGGGAATTCGCCATCTTCCCTCGAGATTATGCACCTGCATGACATGCAAAGTTATACCGGCCCTAACAACCGACGTCGGCAAGAGGCATGAGAGTCAGACCGAAACGATTCTTAGACGAAGTAACTACCCCTTGGCAGGCTTCTTCGATTCCTTGACCTTACGGTTGAGCTTGAAGTTATGCCAAGTCACGAGCAGCGGTGATGCGTTGAAGATCGATGAGTAGGTTCCCGAAGCAATACCGATGAGTAGTGCCAAGACAAAGTAGTGGATCGATTGGCCACCAAACAGCAACAGAGCTAGTAACGTAAAGAGCACGGTTAGCGAGGTGTTGACCGAGCGAGCAAAGGTCTCAAGGATACTGTCGTTTACAATGTGCTCGAAAGTTCCCTTTTCGCGCCGCAGGTTCTCGCGAATTCGGTCGAAGACCACAATGGTATCGTGTACCGAGAAGCCGATGACGGTCAAGATAGCCGTCACGAATAAAGCATCGATCTCAACCCCGAAGAAATGCCCGAGGATGGAGAAGACTCCGAGCACGAACAACGCGTCGTGCAGGAGCGCGGCGATAGCGACCACGCCGAACGACAGCGGACTGACCGGCTGCGGTGCGTTGCGGAAGGCAAATGCAATATAGGCGACGATTGCCAAAGATACCAGAATCAAACTGATGATCGCACTTTGAGCAATATCTTTGGAGACGGTGGGACCGACCGAGTCAAAGCTCAGCTCTTCGATACCCTTAGATGCCAGGTCGGTCTTAAACTTCTCGTGATTGGCTTCATGTTGAGCCTGCGGCGTCGGGTCGGTGAAGCGAATCTGCGTCTGATTACCAGCTACAACAATCTGAACGTCCTTAAATCCGGCATCACTTGCCACGGTCCTAATTACCGCCGCGTTCGGATCGCCGGCAACCGTACTCATCTGCCCTGAACGGAAATCGATACCCAAGTTAAGACCGTAAACAAACAATGATATGAGACCGGGGACGATCATCAAGAACGAGATCGAATACCATATTTTGCGTCTGCCAATGATATTCATTATTCGACATCCTCCGTCTTAACGCCGTACCACTTCGGATTCCTGCCCCACGCTTGGCGAATGGTCAGGCGCAAAAACGTCCGCGTTACGACCACGGCCGTAAAGAGCGACACCAGGACGCCCAGACCCAAGGTAACGGCGAATCCGCGGATGATCGGCGTCGAGCCGGAACTCATGTAGAGGATAGTGCAGGTAATCAATGTCGATACGTTCGAGTCGCGAATACTCGTCCATGCACGGTCGAAGGCCGCCTCAGTTGCCGCCACAAACGACTTGCCGGCCCGAAGCTCTTCTTTCAGCCGTTCAAAGATCAATATGTTGGCGTCGACCGCCATGCCGATACTCAGGATAAATCCGGCAATCCCGGCCAATGTCAGGACGATCGTATAGCCCGGGAGGAAAGCGCTGAGCTTATAGAGGGTAATCGTGGTCGTGGTGTAGATAAACAGCGCCCCGACGGCGAGCACCCCGGCCAGGCGGTAGTACAGGAGCATGAACAGCGCCACGATAGTAAGTCCGATAACGCCGGCAACGAAGGACTTGGATACACTCTCTTTGCCGAGCGTCGGGCCGACCGTCCGCTGCTCGACAAGCGTAACTGACACCGGTAGGGCTCCCGCATTGATCAGGTCGGCGGTGTCTTTGGCGGTCTGGATCGTAAAGTTGCCCTGGAGCTGAGCGGTACCGTCGAGAATCGGCGTCGAAACGGTAGCCGGTCCGAATACGACATCCTGGTCCAGCAGGGTCACAAGGCGGGTCGAATTCTGATTGATGCGGGTCGTCACCTCGCCGAAACGCTTCGTGGCGTCGCCGCTCTTAAGCTGCAAACGCACGATCGGCTGGGAGGTCTGGGGGTCGTAGTCGGCGGTGGCCGATTCGACGTCGTTGCCGGTAATACCGGTCGGGGTCTCGGCGCCGGTGGTGGGATTTATCTCAAGAAATACCAGGTTGCCGGTCTTGCCGATCCGCGCAATTGCGGCGGCGATGTCCTTCTCGCCCGGCAGGCTGATGATGATCCGGTCGCTTCCCTGCCGCTGAACCACCACTTCGCTCGTGCCGCCTGGATTCGCGCGTTTCTGCATCACCGTCACGAGCTGCTGCATAGAGGTATCGCGCTTGGAGGCGGGTACTTTAGATAGATCAGCCTGGAAGACGAGCTGTGCGCCACCCTGGAGGTCGAGGCCCTGCTTGACCTGCATCGTGACGTTCTTCAGTCCGAACAACTTAAAGACCTTGTCTTCGCGCGGCAGCGCAATCAAGGTCGTCACTAAAGCCAGAACCAGAATTAAGGCAAACTTAACGCGTAAACTCATATCGCTCATGATCATACCTGATATCAGATTAGAGCGTCAATGCGAGTATTCCGCCCGGAGCCGAATTAAACCCAGCGCGTCACTATATTATCGAGCCGTTCCTTGACCGCTGCAGCGTCGATGTGATCTTCGTCGGTGTAATAGTGGGATACGGTAAAGACACTCTCCGGGATGTAAAGATAATGCATTTCGTCGAGGCGCTGGTTGAGGCGCTCGATGGTCTCGCCGGGGCCGACCGGTATGGCGCCGATGCGCTTTTCGACATGGATACGATCGAGAAAATGAAAGGCGGCATCAAATGACAGGCCGTTCTTCACGCCGTCGGTGACAATAATGATATTGCGGCCTTCGAGCTGAGACGGGTCGGCTAGCCCGTGATCACCGAGAACGGTCGTCATATCATAAAAATGACGCAACTTCTCCTCTTCAACCCAGTTACGCATGTCCTCCAGATACTCCTCCATGACGCCCGCGGGTATCATTGAGTTGTAATTAAAAACTCCCCCCTGATCCATCGTCCCGATCACAAGCGAAGCGTCACCCGGTGCGGTAATGCGTGATGTCAGCAGCAGTGAGAGCGAGCAGTGCAGGCGGCGGGCGATCTGCTCGCCGACCACCACCCCACCCGGCGAAAGCGCCAGCACGGCGGTATTTTCGTAGCGATAGGCCTCGAGAAGATTAGCCAATAATTCGCCTGCTTGAGCGCGGTCATGAAAATACATAATCTAAGCATAACAGGCTTCAGCACAATTTTGCCACTATACTCTATAATGCCTATATGAATGAGGCGAAATACTTCTATCTGGTGGCACCGCTCGCCTACTCGGGGGCGATGAGTGTCTATACGTACCACGGCCTGATTGAATTTGCGGTCGGCGATATTGCGAATATTACAATCGGCAGGCGCCAGAGCCTGGGCGTGGTGGTAGGACTTACCGGTCGACCGGAGTTCAAGACCAAAGCCCTCGGCGAACGTATCGCCGTGCCGACCATACCGCAATACCTCGTCGACCTGGCTTCATGGATGGGAAATTACTACGTTGCCAGTGCAGGCAGCGTCTGGGGCAGTTTCTTACCTGCAGGTATCGCGAAGACGCGCCGCGAAACCAAACCGAGAGCCTATAATTCCAGTCCGATCTTTCCGGCGGCGCCCCTAACGCCGCAACAATCGGCGGCGCTCGAATCGATCCGCAGCTCCAACCTGCATGCGCACCTGATACACGGCGTCACCGGATCAGGTAAGACCCGACTCTATCTCGAACTGGCCCGCGAGGCACTTGATCAAGGCCAATCAGTTCTCGTTCTCGTGCCTGAGATCACCCTCACGCCTCAGCTCGTAGGCCAGTTCGAGGATGCCTTTGGCGATGTTGTAATCTCAAGTCATTCCAAGCTCACCGAGGCGCAGCGTCACAAGATCTGGAACGAGGCCTCCGAAGCCACCGCGGGCAACCGGCCGCGCATTATCGTCGGGCCAAGGTCGTGCTTGTTTCTGCCGCTCCACAATCTGGGCCTGGTCGTGGTAGATGAATGCCACGAAACCAGCTACAAGCAGGAACAGCACCCGCGGTACCAGGCCGTCACAGTGGCCGGTAAGCTCGGAGCCCTCACGGGAGCACGGGTCATCCTCGGATCGGCAACCCCGGCCCTGCAAGAGCTTTATCTAGCTCAAATTGGTCGCATCGGCTATGTACGCCTGACTGAGCGAGCCAACCAAATAGCCCCGCCGAATGCTGAAATAATCGACCTCCGAGACAAAGATTTACTCAAATTGAGTAAATTTATTACTCAGCCTCTTATCGAGAAAATCACCGAAACGCTCCAAAATAAGCGTCAAGTTCTGCTCTACCTGAACCGTCGCGGCAGCGCGACGAGCCAGGTGTGCGGCGACTGCGGTTACGTCACGGTCTGCCCGGACTGCCAGCTCCCCCTCACCTTCCACGCGGACCTGATGCGCCTGATCTGTCACCACTGTAATTATCGTCAGGTCAGCGCGGCCGTCTGCCCCGAATGTAGAGGTTCGGATATCAAGCTGCTCGGTGGCGGTACGAAGCGTATCGAAGCCGAAGTCGAAAGACTCTGGCCGGAGGCGAGGATCGCCCGCTTGGACCGCGACAGCGCCACCTTGCCGCACATCAAAGCGGTCTACGCCGGGCTAAAAGACGGCAGCATCGATATCGTGATCGGTACGCAAATGATCGCCAAGGGTCTAGACCTGCCGGCTATCGATACGGTCGGTATCATCTCGGCCGATACGATGCTGCATTTGCCGGATTATACCGCTGCCGAGCGAACATTCGACCTCTTAAGCCAGGTAAGCGGGCGGGCCGGGCGCGGCGACCGGGCCGGTACGATCATCATTCAAACGTACAGCCCGACCCATCCGGCGATTTTGGCTGCCGCCACCAACGACTACGATGCTTTCGCCGCGGCTGAGCTCATCCAACGAGCCGAACACGGCTATCCGCCCTACGCATTTCTGGCCAAAGTCAGCGTCAGCCATTCCGACCGCACCAAGGCTAAGGCCGATGTAGCCGCTCTGGCCAACGAGCTCAAATCATACACCGGCCTGCGGCTCAGCGGACCGGCGCCGGCCTTTATCGAGATCCAAGGCGGCAGATACCACTGGATTATGAGCCTCGCTTCGCCGAATCGGAAATTACTCCAAGATATAGCGGCCAAATACAGCGAAAGTGCCATCTTTGACCTCGATCCGGTGAATCTGCTCTAGTCCGATCAACTTTGAGGTTCAATTATCCCTAACTTCCAGATAAACTAGCATGTAATGACAGCCAAAGACATAATCACCATCCCCAACCCCGTCTTGCGCCAGAAATCGCGCCGTATCGGCCACATCGACCACGATACCAAGGCTCTGGCGGCTCAAATGATCGAGGCGACGCTCGACTGGGAAGCCAGCCGCGCCCATGAATCGGCTGCGGCTTTGGCCGCCGTTCAGATTGGCGTGCCCGAAAGGGTCGTCGTGATTCGCAACGATTTCGAGAACAAAGCCGATACGTCGTTCAGCGTCTTCATTAACCCCGAAATCGTCAAGAGCGAAGGCGAACCGACCGAAGAGCTTGAGGGATGCTTGAGCGTCACCGAGGTCTACGGCAGCGTTGCCCGGTATCCGAAGGTCAAAATTAAGGCCCTCAACCTCGACGGCCAGCCGGTGCGCCTGACAGCCACCGGTTTTCTGGCGCGCGTCTTCCAACACGAAATCGACCATACCAACGGCATCGTGTTCGTGGATCGGGTCGACGATCCCCGTAACCTCTACCACTTGGAGGCCAACGGCGAATTTACACCGCTGGCTGCCGGATTGCCGCAGCTCCACCAAAACCGCCATGACGCATAAACTGCGTCTGGTCTTCTTCGGCACGGAAGCCTGGGCCATACCCAGTCTCGATGCCCTCATTGAGCAGCATGAGGTTGTGGGCATTGTCACCAAACCGGATGCTCTTTCCGGCCGAGGTCACAAACTCACTGCCTCGCCGGTCAAGGAAGTGGCCCTCCGCTGCGGTATTCCCGTTTTTGAGCCGACCAATCTGACCGAATTCACGGCTGACCTGGCCCGTCTCGAGGCTGATCTCGGCGTGGTTATTGCCTATGGCAAACTAATACCCGATGAGATCATCGAACTGCTTCGTCACGGCATCATCAACTGCCATCCGTCGGCTCTGCCGCATCACCGCGGTCCGTCGCCCATTGAAGCCGCAATCCTGGCCGGAGAGGCCGTTAAAGTCAGCATTATTCAGCTCAGCGCCGAAATGGATGCCGGCGATATTCTGGCGCAAGCCGACCTCCCCGGATCGGGCGACGGGCTCACGGCGCCTGAACTCTACGCCGCGGCCGGCCTGGTGGGGGCGGAGCTCATTATTGAGGTGATCGACGCTCTGGCTGCGGGCACGCTGCATCGTACGCCCCAGGATCACAGCCAGACGACCTTGTCTCGGAAAATCTCCAAGGCCGACGGAGTCATCGACTGGACCAAGCCGGCGGGCGTCATCGAACGCGAAATCCGAGCCTACGCGGGTTGGCCGGGCAGCAAGGCAACCCTGTCCGGTCAGGATATCACCATCACGCACGCTCACGTGGCCGCCATGACCCCTGCGGACTCGATGACGCCCGGTACGCCGCTCATCGCGTCCGACGGCTCCTTGGCCTTCCAGACGGGCCAAGGGCTACTCGTAGCGGACCGTTTAAAGCCGGCCGGAAAACGCGAAATGACCGGCCAAGCATATCTGGCTGGTCATCCCCTCTCAAGCTGAACTTCCTACTCCTGCCGAAAATTCAGCCACCTGACGAACCATGGCGTCTTCTGCTTGGACTTGCCGAGCTGCTGATCCCAAGTGCCCATCGTCGCTAGCTCAGAGGCGTATCCGGAGCCGGAGCCGCCGCCAAGCTTCGAATTTTTCGTACGGCCGAGGTCGGCTCGGCGAAGCGAGGATAATTGCTTATTTGTGGACTTCTCGTCACCGATTATCAACGTCTGCCGTTCAATCTCGCCAGTGGAAACGCGGACAACCTCGACCAGGCGTCCGTTGGGCATTCCGGGAATGTTATAGGATCGCTCCTCAAGTCTGGGGCCGCGATTCTTTTGACGATGAAGTATTCCGCCGAAATTTTTGGTCGTCGGCTCTTGCGTGTCGGTGATCCCGAGAGCGAATCTGCGGAGCCGGGCCTGTGGCCGAAAGTCGGCATCTTTTGTAGTCAGTGAGGCAACCATCGAGTCCCCCTTGGCCGCCGCTTCGGCAAATTTCAACGTCGTATCTACCGCCTGTTTGGCATACCGCACATAGTTGGCCCGGGTTCGCTTAAAGCTTTCAGCTTTCTGTGCCTCAAGTTGAGCCAGCATCTGCTTCTTCAGTGCCCCGTTGACGGTATTGGCTTCGATCAGCCGGGCTCGTTCGTTGAACTGACGGTCGAGGTTCGTAATGTCTGCCGCCTCGAGGTCGGCCGCGAACGCCTGGCGGCGGGCCTCCTCGACGTCTTGGACGGCGTGCGGGAAATTCCGATCCCTCTGCTCTTGCTCGGCCAAGCTTATCGCCACGTCGGAATCCTCAACCCGGTTCTTGGACTGCCATTCCTCGTGATCAGCGCGAGCTTCAACCTCCGCCTCGGCGCTGTCTTGTACCCGGTCGGGGTACCTGATCGGTTCATACTCGGCGTGTGCTTGGGTATAGGCTTCGTTTTCATCCTGTACGCGATCCGGATACTTCCGCTTCTCGCCTTCCAAAAGCGCCTTCGCGTGAGCTTTGTCTTTGTTCAAATTCGCGGCACGGCCGGGCGATATCGCCACCTCGCCGGCCAGTCTGACGGCCCTCCTGATTCGGCCGAGATCAGGCATCTCCGCGGCGGGAGCGCCGGCGGGATCGTCGCCGGCCGCCGGGACTCTCTCTGTATTGGCGGCCGGTCCTTCAAGACCGAGGGCAGTATCAAGGCCATCCAAGTCTTCGCGGCTCAAAGTCATTGCCTTGGTTTCGGTGGCAGGCGTTACAGGCGGTATACTGAGATCGCCAGTGAAGGCTCTGTTGAGGCGGTCTAGCTCTTCAAAGTCAATGACCGGCCCAGACGAAACCGCGGATGTACCCGGAGTCTGTCCCTCAAGCGGATCGGTGAATGATACTTCATGGGATGTAACTCCTGACGGACCGGTAGTTTCGGGGTTTGTCACGATATTTTAGACTCCAGATTGTTATCTGGAGTCTATCATAAGTGGTATGGAACGCTCAATGCGCAGACCGCCGGCGGTGGGGGCTTTGGGGTGCGTTAATCGGCTAGATTTTTCGCAGCAACCGGTCGATCTCGGCGGCGTAGGCGCCGCCGGTATCGATCTTGAAATGAATCCGAGGAACGTACTTATTGGTCATGCGCTGGCCCAGATCGTGCTGCACCTTGCCCGTAAGCCCCATTATCCGCTTCCAGACGGGCGATTCGGCCGCATCGGTGTCTCCCAAGAGGCCGATCCAGACGGTAGCGTTGTGCAGATCGGGTGAAGCGTCGACCCGCGTAACCGTAACCCCGGCAGCATCGGCTTCCAGATAGTTCCGGAGACTAGTCGCGACCACCTGCTGGATTACGCTCTCGACCTTGGCTACGCGTTCAGACATAAATATACCTTAAATTAGATGTTGCAGCCGTAGTCCCGAACTTGCTTCAAGATGACGTACAAACCAACCGTTAGGAGCTAAACGTGCGGGCGATAGTTTCGACCGAGTAAAATTCCAGAAAATCTCCAAGCTCAATCGCGGTGGCCGTATTGACGTTCATACCGCAGGTTTCACCCTCGAAGGCTTCACGAGCCGCCTGTTTGTCCTTCTGCAGGCTCGCCATGGTGCCTTCGCCGACGATTTCCTTGCCGCGCCTAATGCGGAACTTCGTCTTCGGTACTATATGGCCGCTCCGGACAGTACCGCCGCAAACTACGGCCGTCTTGGTCGTCTTGAAGACGCCGAGAATTTCGAGCTCGCCAGTAACCGTCTCCACGACTTCCGGCTCGAGCATCTGGCTCAGGGCATCGCGCAGATCATCCGTGAGCTCGTAGATTACCTTGTAGAGATGGACTTTGACGCCCTCGCGGTTGGCGTGCGACTTGAGGGCAGAACTCATACCGACGTTGAACCCGATCATCAGGGCGCCGGCAGTTTTGGCGAAGGCAATGTCGGACTCGGCAATGTCACCGACGGCCGATGAAACGACCTTGACGGCGACCTCGGAATTTTTCAGCTGCTCCATGGCGGCCATGAGCGACTCCAATGAGCCCTGAACGTCGGCCTTGAGCACGATGTTGAGTTCACGAACATTCTCGGCGCTGATCGCCTGGTTCATGAGCGACGCGTCGATCTTCTTGACGCCGAGGCTCTTGGCTTGGGTACGGCGCACGACCTGAGAAGCCGCTTCACGAGCGCCCTTCTCCGTCTCATCGGAACGGAAACGATCGCCGAAGGCCGGTACGGCCTTGAAGCCAGTTACGACGGCCGGCATGCCCGGATGGGCGGCTTGAATCCGCTTCCCGCGATAATCGCCGAGACTTCTAACCTTGGCGTAAGTCGAACCCGCTATCAGATAATCACCGACCTTGAGCTGACCGTTGCGTACCAGAACTGTGGCAACCGGACCGCGGCTCGGGTCGAGGTGGGACTCTATAATTACTCCGTCGCTGGGACCGTCCGGCATAGCTCGCAGATCCTCGAGATCGGCGACCAGCAACACGAGGTCGAGCAGCTTGTCGATGTTGACGTTGGACTTGGCCGAAACGTCGACGGTCACGGTGTTGCCGCCCCAATCTTCCGGCTGCAGGCCCAATTCGCTCAATTCGGTCCGTACGCGAACGGGATCGGCGCCCTCCTTGTCGACCTTGTTGATGGCCACGACCATCTGTACGCCCGCTTCCTGAGCGTAGCGGATCGCCTCTTTGGTCTGCGGCTTCACGCCGTCGTCGGCGGCCACCACGATAATGGCGACATCGGTCATGCGGGCGCCGTGCTGGCGCAGCGCCGAGAAGGCCTCGTGCCCCGGAGTATCGAGGAAGGTTATCCAGCGGTCGTTGCGGTTTACCTGGTAGGCTCCGATGTGCTGGGTAATACCGCCCGCCTCTTTGGCGACGACGGATGTGTTACGAATGGCGTCCAAGAGAGATGTCTTGCCGTGGTCGACGTGTCCCATGACGGTCACGATTGGCGGCCTCAGCATTCCCTCCCCCTCGGGCAATGGTTGCTTCTCGGCGGCCAGCGCGGCAGCTTCGGGCGACACCTCAAGCTCAATTTCAAAGCCCAAGTCACTGCCGATGATGGCGGCCGTGTCGAAGTCGATCTGCTCGTTGATGGTCGCCATGACGCCGTTCTTCATCAGTTCACCCATTACCCGAGTCACCGGCAGTCCAAGCCGTTCGGCAAGCTGACCCACCCCGATTACTTCGGGGATGACGATCGGTTGGTTGGATGTGACCTGGTCGGCCATAAGGCGCTCCTGACGGATTTAAAACTGATTTATTTCTTCTTGACGGTCTTGGGCAGGATCACAGAACAGCGATCAGAACATGAATAAATGCCTCGTCCGAGCTCGACCTGTTTGGGATCGAGTTGGAGAGATCCTCCCGCCAACGTCCACCGCCGGAGTTCGCCTTTGGGCTTTTGGACCCGGCAGACTCGGCAGCGACGCAGCGGGACATGAGTGGACACTACTTGGCCTCATCCTCAGCGGCCTTGGCGGCCTTGCGAGGAGATTTTAAGCTCAATGAGAGCTTGTGAGCCTCGGGGTCGATCGCGATGATCCGGAACTTCTTGGACTCGCCCAGTTTCACCAGGGTACTTGGGTCCTCGACGTGGGTATCGGCCAGCTCAGAGATATGCACGAGCGCCTCAATTGCCGGGGTAACCTGGACGAAGGCGCCAAATGGCGTGATACGGGTAATCTTGCCCTCAACCTCGTCGCCGACCTTGTACTTGACCGCATCGCGCAGCCAGGGATCCGGCGAAAGCTGCTTCATCGACAGACTGAGCTTGTCGCGGTCGATCGAGATGATCTTGGCCTC
Source organism: Candidatus Saccharimonadia bacterium (assembly GCA_038251135.1). Lineage (GTDB taxonomy): Bacteria > Patescibacteriota > Saccharimonadia > UBA4664 > UBA4664 > JBBSBR01. The sequence continues at coordinate 45,969 of JBBSBR010000002.1, forward strand.
AACCTTGTCGCCGACCTTCACATAGGTAGAGGGATTGTCGACTCGGTCCCAAGCAATCTCGGAGATGTGCACCAGTCCCTCGACGCCGTCGACGTTTACGAAAATGCCAAAGTCGACTACGCCGGTAGCGACGCCGGTCACGACATCGTTGACGGTCATCTTGGCGACTTTGCCCTCGGTGTCTTCGCGCTTGGCGGCTTTTTCGCTCAGGATAAGCTTATTGTCGCGGCGATTCACATCGAGTACCCGAACCGACAAACTCTTGCCGATCAGGCTGTTCAGGCGGTGCAGGATCTCGTCCTTGTCGGCGCCGGAAACACGCGGGTAGTTCTCGGCCGAAAGTTGAGATACCGGCAAAAAGCCGCGAATCCCGTCGACTTCGATCAACAAACCGCCCTTGTTGGCGTCGAACGCGGTAACCGGGAAGACTTCGCCGGCCGTAAAGCGCTCCTCGAGCGACTCCCAGCCCTTCTCCTTGGCGACCTTCTTGAGACTCAAAATAGCGTAACCGCGGTCGTCCTCGGGATCGAGGACCGACGCCGAAATAATGTCGCCGGGCTTAATATCCTGGCTGGACTCAATCTCCCGTCCGACTACCAATCCGGTACCTCGGGCGCCCAGATCCAGCCAGACCTCATGCTTCTCGGCAGCGATCACGGTACCCTCGATGACGTCCCCGGCGGCCATTGCCGCAACCGGAGCCTCGGCTAAGAGCTCTTCCATTGATAATTCTTGAACTTTGGTTGCCATAAGTGTAGTTTCCGCAAACGGCTTTCAACCCGCTCGCGTACTTCTCCCTTCAAAAAAGATTTCACTAACGCTTGGCAAAGCGAGTGATTAATCATCATTTTACCCTAAAAGACGCCTCGCGTAAAGGCGAAGCGCCTTGAAGGTTTTCGTAGGTGTGGGATGCTCGCTAACCGCGCGGGGTACGGAGTGCGGCGCCTAAGATGCGACGACCTGAACGCCAGTAGGCCAGAGCTACCAACATCATGCTCATACCGAGGAGCGCCGACGTAGATGAGCCGGTATCTGGAATCGCCGTGCCGGCAACGGCCTGAGGCTTGGGAGACGCCGCCGGCGCTCCGGCCGCGGTTCCGTTAGCCGTCGTCGAACCGCCCTGGATCGTATTGGCCGACGGCGAGGCGACCGGAGCCGTATTATTAGTGGTGATACTGGCCCCGTCCGGCGTCGGTGCCGCACTTGCCGCCGTAGTCTGAGTCGCCTGCTGATGTTTGGTGTCGTCTTGCGTCTTCAATTGCGCCTGGCGCTGTGAGTTACCGTACAGAAAGGTCGCTACCACGATCAAGCTGATCACAATCAGCCCAATGACGGTCTTCACATTCTCGCTCTTCACGTGTTTTGCTCCAATCAGATAAATGTAAATAGGTTATAACCGAGAATGAGCCTGGAAACAAGCTTAAGAATATTATAGATAGCTCTCCAGAGCACACAAATAGCCGTGCGTTGCTGAGGAATGGACACCTTGGAGGGGCCAGTACCCAAGCAACGCACGGCTATTTGAGCCGCACTTTATGAGCGGAGATGGGGCTTCATCCTTGATCAAATTGCAAGGAGGTGAGCACTCGCGTAAAGACCGAAGGGGAAAAGCCCCATCACCACTAATCACCCTCACTCCCGCGGAATGCGGAACGTTGCATTAAATCTAACATATTCGATGGTATAAGTCAATAATTTTGGGCTCTGTAAGCCCTTAGGGACGAGTCGGATCGTCCACGATTACCGCCACCACTCCCCGGCTTTTCGCCAATCGCTTGCGCCGGCGCGGCGAATTTACCGTCCAGACCATCACCGGTATCCCGCGGCGGCGGGCTCCTCTGAGCACCGCCAGATCGGCTAGGAAGTAATGAACTGCCAGGAAATCGGCGGCGGCGGCCACAAAGCGGTCCCAGGGCGCCAGATCTTTCGCGTGGCTCAGCAGCGACTGAGAGCGTACCGGACTCCCGAGTACCAGCCCGGTGCACGTCTCGGGCGCCAACCGCCGAACTTCGGCCAAGACTGAGACGTAAAACGATGAAATCACGTACTCGTTCGGCTTGTAATTGGCCCTTACTACCCGCAAAACTTCGGGCGCCAAGCCTTCTTCTTTGATCTCGATGTTTAGGATGGCCCGGTGGCCGATATGGTCGAGCGCCTGCTGGAGCGTCACGAGGTTTTCAGCGGGGTAATGTTTAATGGCCTGCGCATAAGACAGCTCGCGCAATCTCCCCCTTTGAATCTTGCTGTCATGATGAATCACCAGCACCCCGTCGCCCATCGCCCGCACGTCGAACTCTATGATGTGGCTCCGAAGCTCAATTGCACGCTCAAAGGCCTCCAGAGTGTTCTCCTGGGCGTGTTTGGATGCCCCGCGATGCGCCACGGTGAGCGCGGTGTGGGCCGGCGCGGCCAGGGCCGGGTGCAATTTAGGTTTATTTGACGGCTGTGACATATCCAGTACTCACGTTATCAAAGTTTACCTAAGTGTCCAAGAACCTTTACGCTTATGCTCGACATCAATTTGATGGACAAGTTATAGTTGGATACAACACGACATTAGAGGAGGGTGAGCTTGAATTTTCTCGATCATTTCCCGGACCAGACCTTTGTCCCAGGGAGATACTTCATGTGGTCGCCTAATAGTAGGACAATCACCTATGATGAGCGGCGATTAAGCACCAACAACGGTAAATTGGCCCTCCTGCACGAGATCGGTCATGCACGACTTGGCCACCGAATCTACAAGTACGATATGGAGCTCCTGCGAATGGAGATGGAGGCTTGGGACATTGCCCGCGAACTCGCTCCGGCCGTCGAAGTTACGATCAACGAAGACCATATAGCTTCAACGATCGCCAGTTACGACGAATGGCTTACCAAGCGGGCGACCTGCCCCGATTGCAATAACTTCAGTCTCCAGCGCGGCCGTGACTCCTACGGTTGCTTCGCCTGCGGGGCAAAATGGGTCGTCAACTGGCGCAAGGACCGCCGCGTCAAGCGCACCGTCATCTCACGCTTCATTCCCACGTCCGAGCTTGCCCGAAACACTGCCGGCGCCTAAATTTGTTCGGATAATCAAAAACCCCTCTGCACGAGGGGTTTTTGATATCGGACTACTGTAGCGTATTACGCTGCGTCGGTAGATTTGGTTCGGCGAGAAGCCTTACCTCCCTTACGACCGGCCTCTACGGCGAGCTCGCGGTTCTTGGCGAATCCGCCGCCGCTCGAGATTGCACCGCCCTTGCGGCCGATCTGCTCGTAGAAGTTCATTCCGTAACGCTGCTTATTTGTTGCTGCGGCCTTCTGACCACCTGCACGTGTTCCTGCCATAACTTTTCTCCATTACCTTAGGTTATATATTAGCCAATTGTGTGTTGGATCAGCTTTAGTCTTTATCACAGAAAGATGATTATGTTTAACCATTACTTAGTGAAAATGCCTTAAACTGATTGCTGACACATATTAGCATAAACCGCATATGCTGTCAATAGTTTATATGCTTTGTTGAGGGGCTTACAACGGGCAAACCAGATATCTGTTACAATTTTGGTGCATGAAATCCTCACTTGTAATCATTCTTCAAAACCTGCGCAGCGCCCAAAATGTGGGCTCTGTGTTTCGCACTGCCGATGCGGTGGGAGCGGCGGTCTGGACGGTCGGTATCACGCCCCACCCTCCTATCGAGAATGATACCCGACCGCCCTATGTTGCCGACCGTGCCGAAAGCCTACTGGCCAAAACGGCACTGGGTGCACAAAGAACCGTACTCCACCGACACTTTGACGAGCTATCTACCGCCATCAAACTTGCTCGGCATGACAATTACATCATAAGCGCCTTAGAGCAAGCTGAGAGGAGTATTAACCTCTTTGAAGCCCCCATGTCCCCTCTCAGGGCAATCGTCTGTGGCACCGAAGTTGGCGGCCTAACCGACGGCGAGCTGGCTCTCTGCGACGAGATCCTGGAAATACCCATGATCGGCGCGAAAGAATCTCTAAATGTATCGGTAGCCGCCGGAATAGCGTTATATTACCTATCCGGTATCGGCTAATAATCCATCCTCAAATTGCGGTAATGATCGAGTTATAACCATTACAATGCGATTACACCGACCGTAACATCATCTTCCCAACGGGGACACATAGATAATACGGGCAGTCATTATTATCGTCAGTCAGAAGCCTATGACCACCCAAGTTTTGTTTTAGGGATGGCTGGCGGTAAGCTGGGCTAACGTCATATTAGTATAGCCGATAAGTGTCTCTGATCCGTTAACCAATGCCATCATGCGTCCCTGGCCTATAGCCGCGTTGTTGGGATAGGAAGCACTAAGGTTAAGCCACCAATCACCTCCTGCAGCTGAACCATATTTACCGACTCCGTTCTGTTTAACCGAAAAAGCAATAACAAACTTACCCGTATAGCCGGCAGGAATTAAAGCCCGATTATCAAAGTAATAATGGAAATTATGGGCGGATGGTATGGGTCCAACCCGAATGCCACCTGTAATCGGTTGTTGTGAAATACCAACCGATGAATTACCGGAAAAGTCTTCATTATACGCAGCACCCGAGAAGCTCCCCTGCTGATTCAACTTCCAGCCGGAACTGGCTTGCATCCAAACCTTAAAATTTGTAATATCAAACGTCGCTGAGGTTGGCGTACTATCGGCTGAGAGGTAAATAATACCCCAGCCAGTTAGGGCCGTGTATCCTGATGGCGCCGAACTAGGAACTTGGCTGCCCTGCGCCCAATCCCAACTTGAAGGTACACCGTGAGGAAAAATCTCGTTCGTACCGCTAGCGGTCGTAGTTATGCGGTCTATCCAGGCAATCGTCCCTACATCCGGGGCAGTTGTTCCACCGGCTATTGGTATTGGAGTTGGTACCGACGTGGCGGCCGGGGTCGATGTGGGGGTTGGGTTTGAGGTGGGCGCAGGCGATGGTAAGGTTTTATTACCAAACTGCACGATCTTCCCGCCCGAGGCTCCAGTCAGGCTCAGAACGGTGGCACCAGCGCTAAGCGTGCCATTTTCTGCCTCAAATGCAGTTATCGGGCCGGCGGCAAAGACCCAAACGACGGCGATCACGCCGAAAGCGGCCGTTACGACGATATACGGCACAGCGCGCTGCCAGATGAATTTAGATCTAAACTGAATCAAGCGCGACATAAGAACCTTTAAAGTTTACTAATTTGACTTCTGACGAGTCCGGCATAATTAAACCGCTCTGCGGTATTGGAATTGCCGTGGCGACGTCAACATTTCCCCCATGCCCACCCCCCTGACCATCCAGCGGAGGCATTCTATGCCTCCGCTGCCAAACACCCCAAAGCACACCGGCCAGAACGAGTAATCCCACCAGGTAGAGCGCTGGGTGCGCATTTAAAGAATCGCCCAGTATGTGTAACCAACCATTCGCCACGTTGATAATCTTCGTCTGTATAACCTTCTTGCCGTCAGGCGTGGTCTGAACGATCTCGACGGTATGCTTGCCATCTGACAACTTGGTCGTATCGATTTGGTTGCCGGCGATAGGTTTGCTATCTACCAGATAGGTCGCGGTACTTCCGGGAACCGAGTTTGCAGGGGTAAGGCTGATTGTACCCGATACCGACGGGTTCGTACCGCTTAACCCGCCAACCAATACCGCGGTTGTGGGACTGGGAGTCGATACGGTACTCGCCGTGGCAGAGCAATTCGAGCCGTCACCGATTGGAGAACAACTCGTGTCGGATAAAAATATCACCTTATCGATCCCGACGCCTGGATCGAGGCCAGCCGCAACGACCGTGTGAATGCCTGCCGTAAGACTCACATTGAACTTGGTGTTTTGGTTTCCGTTAAGCCAATCTACCCATGTCAGGCCACCCGTTGCAATTGCCCCTCCGTTACCGACCGCCACGTTGCAGGTGTTCTGATCAATCTGCATATAGAAACCGTCGTTTCCGGCCGAGGGAGAATAGATGCGCGACCAGACCCGATAGGTACCCGCCGCGGGTACACTTATCGTATTTGTAACGTAGCCTTTATCGCTCGGTAGAGCTGGGCAAGCAGCCAATGCAGTTGGCACTACAAGGGTCAGGGGTATGGTTAAACTTCCGACAAGCAACGCCGCAAACATACCGCATAATGTTACAAACTTTCCCGCCCTCATTTACTTGCTCCGCATATTTATTGTAAGCATAATCGAAATAAAGTTATTTAGCTAAATATATGGTCAAATACCGGTGATTTTGGCAAGACTTGGACGTTACTGCCCGGCAAATATATTAAATGCGGGTTTCGGTACAAAATCACCCGGATTAGGAACGGTTGACGACGTGCCCGTCAGATCAATAATGCCGTAATTTTGCTCAGTTCCGGTGACGATGCCATTCTGGTGCTGATGACATACACGCTTATGCATAATATTAGCTCTAACATACAATACCAAGCTCGTGTTGTAGAGTCGCTAATATTTGAAAACAAAATACCACCCGGTTTAAGGATGGTCTTTGTGGTTTATTGCAGCTGCTTAACGAATATATGGATCGAGTACTCCGCGACCCCACTCAAGCTCTTCATTAAGCGTAGATACTCGTTGCGAGAGACTATCTAAGGCATATGCCTTCAACTCGCCCATGGTTACATCATTCCGGAGGGTCATCTCGGTGAAATGCTTAATGTGAGGGTCTCTATCCGTAGCTCTAGGCTCGCCAAAAGTATCACGCGCATTAAGAGCTCCATGGCCGCGCTCTAACACTTCTTTGGCGTCAAAAAGTGTCATGTCACCATCTTCAACGCGTTTTTTTTTGTTTTGCTAGAAACATTTCCATAGTAGGTAGCAACGCTTCCAGACTCCACACGTCGCCCTCTATCTTAGCGAGTTCTTTAGCCTCAAACGGAACCTCCTGCTGAGGATTTTTTTGGATGAGTCGCACCCAACGCTCGATTTGCTCTGCGCGGTATTCGTCGCTATTAGCCTGCCCGCCATTACCCCACTTTCTCTCGAATGCGGCCCTACTCATAGTGTCGTCAATTGCATTTGCAATTTCGTGAGCCATACCCACGTTCTTTTCGCGGCCGTACTCTTCGCCATGCTCATGTCTAACTTGTGCTGGGTCGTCGTCGCGTTCGCCCTGGATCTTAACCAGATCGTCGGCTACCTGCGCACCCGCAAACTCATCTTCTTGCGATTTGGACTCGCTGTGCTCGGTTGGATTTGGAGCATCGGCCATCAGTAAGTTCCTAGTTATATCATCAAGTATGCAAAATAAAAACGAGCATTACAATATAAACGCCAAAAACCACCCGATAAAGGATGGTTTTTAGATAGTCCGGCACCGAGCTACTTTCCCCATAAAGAGTATCATCGCCGCTGCGGGTCTTAACTGCGGTGTTCGGGATGGGAACCGGTGTAACCCCCGCGCTAAAAGCACCGGTCTCGTCGCTTTCGTTAAGTACGGCACTAAAGGCGGTACAACGTTCCCGGGTAGGGAAAGCGACGGGATCGGCACTCTTAGATTGAGTGCTGAACTTTGCTTGAATGGATTAGGCCTAGTGGCCACAAACTGCTAGTCAAACCAAACTCTTACGGGAGCCAATTGCGTAGCTCTCGAAAGAGTGTAAAAAAGTCAATCGACCGATTAGTACGCCTCGGCTAAACACATTGCTGTGCGTACACCTAGCGCCTATCAACCAGATAGTCTTTCTGGGGTCTCAAGGGAAATCTAATCTTGAGGTGGGTTTCGCGCTTATATGCTTTCAGCGCTTATCCCGACCGAACGTAGCTACTGGACAATGCCCTTGGCAGAACAATCCATACACCAGAGGTTCGTTCACTCCGGTCCTCTCGTACTAGGAGCCAATCCTCTCAAATTTCCTTACGCCCACACCAGATAGGGACCGAACTGTCTCACGACGTTCTGAACCCAGCTCGCGTACCGCTTTAATTGGCGAACAGCCAAACCCTTGGGAGGTGCTTCCCCCCCAGGATGCGACGAGCCGACATCGAGGTGCCAAACAGCTTCGTCGATGTGAACTCTTGGAAGCTATAAGCCTGTTATCCCCAGGGTAGCTTTTATCCGTTGAGCGCTGCAGATTCCACATTCAAAATGTTGCAGCGGATCACTAACTCCTACTTTCGTACCTGCTTGGCTTGTAGGCCTCACAGTCAAGCTGGCTTATGCGTTTGCACTATCGATACGATTTCCATCCGTACCTAGCCAACCTTTGAACGCCTCCGTTACTCTTTAGGAGGCAACCGCCCCAGTTAAACTACCCACCAGACACTGTTCCAGTACCGGAATTTGTGCGTGAGGAAATCTAACGAGACAAGTAGTTGCGTTTTAAGCATTCAACTCTACCCTTCATTGAACACAATTAGTATTCGAAGAATATGTTGAGTTATAGATAAAAGATCTATGTTGCTTACTTATCACTATGCATTTTGTCTCATCAGTCTCCCGCGCAAATTGCGGTACTGGTTAGGACAAAGTTACAGCAAGGGTGGTATTTCACTGGCGACTCCACCAGAGCTAACGCTCTGGCTTCAAAGTCTCCCACCTATGCTACACAAGCTGTAACTTGGCCCAATGCCAAGTTGTAGTAAAGCTCCATGGGGTCTTTCCGTCTTGGTGCGGGTAACCGGCATCTTTACCGGTACTGCAATTTCACCGAGTCCCTCGTTGAGACAGTGCCCAAATCGTTACGCCATTCGTGCGGGTCGGAACTTACCCGACAAGGAATTTCGCTACCTTAGGACAGTTATAGTTACTGCCGCCGTTTACTGGGGCTTCATTTCAAAGCTTGCACCTCTCCACTTAACCTTCCAGCACCGGGCAGGCGTCAGTCCGTATACATCATCTTTCGATTTAGCACAGACCTGTGTTTTTGATAAACAGTCGCTTGGGCTCTTTTGCTGCGGCCTCCCGAAGGAGGCAGACCTTATCCCGAAGTTACGGTCGCTGTATTGCCGAGTTCCTTAACGAGGGTTCTCTCGTACACCTTGGTCTTCTCGACCCGAGCACCTGAGTCGGTTTGCGGTACGGGCGGCTATGCCTATTGACTCCACGACTTTTCCTGTCAGCTTGGCTCACTAGAATCACCCCGTAAGGGGCTTTCATTCGCGTCTCACCCCCAGCACACTACACTCCACTCGAGCTATGTCGCTATCGCGACAAATCGAGGTTGGGATTACCAACTCTCGAGCTATGTCGCTATCGCGACAAACTCGTGAAGTGCACTGTGCTGGGGACTACCTGCTTAGACGGATATAGCCAAAAATCCGCTCTAGTTACCATGCCGCGTCATGTGGAGGAACAACATTGCCGGTACGGGAATATCAACCCGTTGTCCATCGCCTACGCTACTCGCCTCGGCTTAGGACCGACTAACCCTGGGACGATAATCGTGGCCCAGGAAACCTTGCTCTTACGGTGGCAGGGATTCTCACCCTGCTTAAAGTTACTTATTCCAGCATTCTCACTTCCCCGCGCTCCACCAGACTTTCCAGTCTGGCTTCACCGCCCGAGGAACGCTCCTCTACCACTAAACGTCATAAATGACGTTCAATTCGCATCTTCGGCACTATACTTGAGCCCCGTTACATTTTCCGCGCAGAATCACAATTGACCAGTGAGCTGTTACGCACTCTTTAAATGCATGGCTGCTTCTAAGCCAACATCCTGGTTGTTTATGCGTTTCCACATCGTTTCCCACTTAGTATAGATTTGGGGGCCTTAGATGGCGATCTGGGCTGTTTCCCTTTTGTGCGACGAGCTTAGCCCCGCCGTACTGACTGCCACAATAGTCTCTCCCGGTATTCGCAGTTTGCCAGGGATCAGTACCCTTGCGGACCATTACCCAAACAGAGCTCTACCCCCAGGAGGTAGTTTGTGACGCTAGCCCTAAAGCTATTTCGAGGAGAACCAGCTATCTCCGAGTTCGATTGGAATTTCTCCGCTAACCACAGGTCATCCAAGAGTTTTGCAACACTCCCTGGTTCGGTCCTCCACGTAGTTTTACCTACGCTTCAACCTGCCCATGGTTAGGTCACCCGGTTTCGGGTCTAATCCTACAGACTATTTCGGGTTATTAACCCTCGCTTTCACTACGGCTCCGTCATTTGACTTAACCTAACGCCTGCAAAATTAACTCGCTGGATCGTTCTACAAAAAGCACGCCGTCACCACGCTCATCACAACGGATGAACGCGGCAGTACGCAGATCTAAATGTAGCTGGCAACCTTCGCCTCGTGCTGAGCGAGGTCTGGTTGCCGTTGTCTGCGAACTGCCACTCTCACATACTGTGAAGAGCGCAGCTCCGACTCATTGTAGGCACATGATTTCAGGTTCTATTTCACTCCCCTTCCGGGGTTCTTTTAACCTTTCCCTCACGGTACTTGTTCACTATCGATCATTAGATATATTTAGCCTTGGGAGGTGGTCCTCCCGGATTCGATCAGGGTTTCACGTGTCCCGACCTACTCGAGAAAACAGATATAAGGGCTAAAGATTTTCGTGTACGGGGCTGGCACCCTCTTTGGCCGACCTTTCCAGATCGTTCCACTAATCTTCAACTTTCTTACCTTACCCGGTGATGACAGTCGCCCGGTCGCAATAACGACCACTCATCCAAAAGGACAAGTGCACGTTATTGGTCATCTGTAATCTCACAACCCTTATATAGCATTCGCCTGTCAGCTTATTTGCGTGCGAACACGCAAAAGATATATAAGTTTTGGCTCTTCCCATTTCGCTCGCCGCTACTCAGGGAATTGAGGTTTCTCTCTCTTCCTGTGGCTACTTAGATGTTTCAGTTCACCACGTACCCTCCTCGTATGATATAGATTCTCATACGGGTAACCGCGTATAACCACGGCTGGGTTGCCCCATTCGGAAATCCCCGGATCAAAGCTAGATTGGCAGCTCTCCGAGGCTTATCGCAGCCTTCTACGTCCTTCTTCGGTATCTAATATCAAGGCATCCGTCATGTGCCCTTAAGTAACTTTCTTACGTTATCCAGAGGACTAGCTTAAGGAACTAGCCTCCGGACGGTTTGACCAGCAGTTAGTAACTGCTAGTTTCATTGAATTTCTAAACTAATCTCGGCAGAAATCAGTTTAGAAGAAATTGTTTGATTATCAGACCCAAGACAAGGATCTGATAATACCCATTCAAGCTATTCAATTATTAAATAACAAGCCCGCGTTCATCGGTTTATTGACTGGCGCGGAGCTCACATAAGAAGAGACAACTATAAGTTCTGAGCGATTACTCCTCTCAAACTCCGTTGTCTACTCATACAGGGGCTCCGATAGCACCTAGCTAATTTATCAGATGCAATCAGGCGGGTCAAGGGTATTTTGGGGCGGATAATGGGTTATTCCGCGCATTTCACCGCATTTAAGCGTTTTGCCGGTAAATCTTCCGATTACGACGGCTTACGGTACGGGTTTTACTACCGCCATCGGCAAATCAGGCAAAGCGGCGACCACCAACAATCATGCTTGAAATTATCGACCCCACATGCGCAAAGCTCAGCTGCTTGAGTCCGCTGCCTTCGTGCCTATATCTCGTAGTACTTTGACCGCAGATACCCGTTATAATTTTCCAGACGGGACTTACGAATAATCATGGCGGCGACGGCTGCGACGGCCAGCATCAAGACGATTGCCACGACGACGAATTGGATCCAGGCGTAGCTCTTGCGCGAGGCTGCTCCGGCAACGATCATTGCGGACATGGTCGAGAAACGTACCGTCTGGGACTTATCGATCGTCGCCTTGTCGGTCAACTCCATGGCGCTGCCGGACATATCGTAGGAGACTACCGCAGGGCCGGACAGACCCTTCATGCGCCCGGCAAACTGCACTTCCCAATCCAGCGGCTTCGACAAAGTATCCAGAATGTCACCCCCGGCATTCTTGCACAGGAGTTGGTAAGGTCCGGAGACTACGACAGGATGCTGTTTGGTTCCCTGGCCGCTCGCGGCGGTCTGAGTCTCCAATGAACACAGGGCGGTCTCCCCGAATGTGCCCGCTCGGACCGTTACGGCCGCCAGTTTATCGTCGCTCTGGTAGGTGGTATCGGTATCGGCTGACGCCGTAAAGCTCATAACTGAAGCGTCCGCCATGGCATAAGCCGAGGCATTACCCGAGGTATCTATCGCTCGAATGCGGTAATAGTAATGCAGACCGAATTTGACGTCGGTGTCCTGATAGGCAATCGGGCTATCGGGCGTAACGATTGCCTGCCAGGTTACTTGATCCAGTGAACGTTCTATCTGGTATTTGGACACGGCAACATTGTCCGCGGCCGGCAACCATGCCAGCTCGATCAACGCGTTGGCGGATGATGCCAGGGCGGTAAAACTCCCTGGCGCAGACGGAGCCGTGGTATCGGCGGCGGGTTTCGGGGTGGCGCCGGTTTGTGCGGTTACCGGGCGCGGTGTCGAACCGCCGCCGGACTTCGGTACGGGGTTCGGAATAGGTTTGGCCGTTACCGGCGTCGGCGCCGGAGTTGGAACCGGGGTGGGAGCTGGGGTCGGTGCCGGTGTGGCGAGCGGCGGCGTCGTAACCGAACTGTTGCAAGTCAGCAACGCGCTCATATTAATGTCATAGAAGGTCCAGTTAAGGCTGTAGGTCGTTCCGGGATTTAATTTACTAATTGTAGTAAAGCCGTAACCGGTCCCGCCGGGCGGTATGGAATTGTTGGCGGAAAACATTGACCCTGAATTGAACGCCACCGGAGGAGACGGGTTCATGCGTAAATATGACTCGAAATAGGTCCCGTTAGTTCTGTTATCGGCCCAATAGAGCGTATTGATGCCGGTGTTTTTGACATACTGACGCAGGGTATATTGACCCGCAGCGTCTGCGGTAGCGCTTGAGGACACGCAAGCAATAGAAATAGTGCCCGGATAAGCATGCGCGATCATTACCGGCGTTAAAAATCCGATCACCGAAATCAGTACAGCCGCTACGGCAATCGTCCGCCGGGCATCCCTTCGGTTCAATTGAATCATATGTTCTTCGGAGTGGATTATGCGCGGCATGATAGTACTGAGTGGCTATAGTGCTTTAGCTTATAATTACCAGAATTGTACCACAC
>JBBSBR010000003.1:0-53236 GCA_038251135.1 Candidatus Saccharimonadia bacterium
ATGATTTCATTGCCGCCGCGTCCCAAGCATTATCGCCGATCGCGCAATGTCTGGATGGTGTTGCAGTGGGTATTGTTGCCGGTAACCTCGATAATTTTTGGTTCGTTCGCCGCCCTCGACGCACAGACGCGGCTGATGTTTGGTAAATACCTTGGGTTCTATGTAACCGCCAAGGCGACCAAGAAGAAATGATCTATTTTTTGGCCTTTCTTATCGCTTTGGCGGTCTCGGCCGGAATTACCCCCGTTATTCGGAGCTATGCGCTCTCCCATGGGATCGTAGACCGTCCCGATAACCGCCGCAAAATCCATACCAAGCCGATAGCTTACCTGGGCGGGGTAGCCATCTACATCAGTTTTCTCGCCTCGTTGGCCCTTTGGCTGCATCCCTCGCGCCAACTTACGGCGCTCATACTCGGCTGCAGTATCCTGGTGGCGGTCGGTGTGATCGACGATATCCGCCCGATGTCGGCCTGGACGAAGCTCTTCTGGCAATTTGTGGCAGCGACCGTCGCCCTGGCGGGGGGTATCGGCATCACGACGGTCACAAATCCGCTCGGCGGCGTGATCGACCTGGGCTGGGGCCGCTTCTCGGCTTCGGTCTTCTCGTTTGAATTCCATGTGACGCCGATTGCCAACCTCATCAGTATCCTTTGGATGGTGGGTCTGGCGAATACGATCAATTTTCTCGACGGACTCGACGGCCTTGCCTGCGGCGTCTCCGGCATCGCGGCGTTTATCCTCTTCCTGCTTTCAGTCGGGCCGCGCGTAGCCCAACCTGAAGTGGCTCTGATTGCGATTATTCTGGCGGGCGCCGCTTTTGGCTTCCTGCCGTACAATTTCTATCCGGCCAAGATATTTATGGGCGACTCAGGGGCGTACTTTCTGGGACTGACGTTGGCCATGCTCTCAATCTACTCCGGCGCCAAGCTCGCGACGGCGGTATTGGTTCTGGGATTTCCGATCATCGATGCCGTCTGGGCGACCGTCCGCCGGATGGCCAAAGGCACCTCGCCGTTTAAAGCCGACCGCCTGCATTTTCACCACCTGCTGATATCGGCGGGACTGAGCCAGCGCCAAGCCGTACTCATTCTCTACGCTCTGTCGCTAACCTTCGGCGCCTCGGCGCTCCTGATCAGTCCCGTGGCCAAAGTCATCGCTTTCGCCCTGCTCGGTACCCTGATGGCGCTGACGATCTATTACCTCACCGCGGCGGGGAAACGTCGCAATATTCAGGCCCAATAGTCTTATGTTTGTTCGGTTGGCTTGATTTTGCTAGAATGGTCAGGTAACGAGGGACTTTACAATGCACCCACGATATCTTCAGGACCTGATCAAGAACCTTCAGGAGCTTTATAAGTGCCCTTCGTGCGATACTAATTATCATTTCGATGATATTCGCTTCCTAGGCGAGATAGACAGTTACTGTTTCGTTCAGCTCAGTTGCCACCATTGCTCCATGCCGGTCCTTGCCACGGTCACCCTTGGTGATCAGCAGGCCGATAAGAAGTCCGGCACCGATATGCGCGAGAATGAGGTAGTGAAATTTGCTGCCCGCGGAGCCATTACGGCTGGAGAAATCGCCGAGTTCCATCGTTGGATCACCAAGTCCCGTCTCGTCTTCAAACGTTCGAAATAATTCTTGAGAAAGGTAATTTAGAGATCATGACCAAGTTAGTTTTGGACGCGCAGACGCGTACTACCCACGGCAAGAAAAACCTACACCTGCGGGCGAAGGGTCTTGTGCCGGCTGTTGCATACGGCCGCGGATTTGAGTCGCAGTCACTCGAAGTCGACGCGCGCCAGCTCGACAAGGCTTTTAAGCAGGTCGGGCACAACCAGATCTTGGATATTAAGGTCGGATCCGCCGGCCCCAAGGGCGCCCTTATTCACGACCTGCAGTTCGACGCCCTCACCGGCGCCGTAACTCACGCGGACTTTTACCTCGTCCGCATGGACGAGACGCTCCGAACCGCCGTTCCGCTGCACTTTATCGGTGAATCGACGGCCGTCTACCAGAGCGAAGGAACGCTGTTTAAGAACGTGGAAGAGGTCGAGATCGAGTGTTTGCCGGCCGACCTGCCGGAGTCGCTGGAAGTAGACATCTCGGTCCTCGACGACTTCGAGAAGACAATCAGCTTGGCTGACCTCGTGATACCGAAGGGCGTTAAGCTCCTCGAAGAAGACCTCACGATCCTCATCGCCCGCGTTGAAGCGCCTCGCAGCGACGAGGAGATAGCTCAGCTTGATGAGGAACTGGGCGACACGGTCCCGGACAGCGTCAAGGAAGAGAACCCGATCGTGGTCTCCGAAGAGAACGAAGGCGACAAGGATCGCCGCGACAAGAAGTAGCCAGCTTGACCGCTCGCACCAAAATCCGCCCCGAGGGGCGGTTTTTGATTTAGATTTTTCGGCCGCTGAGCTCAAGAGGTATTTCTAAATCCGAACCGGATGATATACTCAAATTACCCCATTCCCACCAAACGAGAGGGGAGTAACTGTGGCAATTGACCAACAGACCGCTACCCGGCCGCCGTCGTGGCGATCGCCCGGCGTGCGGGGTGACGTGGAGGCCGCCCTCAACGCCTTCCGCGGCCTGCTTCGCATGATTCGCACTCAGCATGCTTTTCGCCTGCAAATGCTTGTGAGCGCCCTCTACGCGGTGCTGGCGCGGTATCGAAACGTCTCGGCTGCCGAGTGGGTGGTGAGCGTTCTGGCGGTTGCGGCCGTCCTAGCCGCGGAAACCATCAACACGGCCATCGAATCGGTCTGCGATTTCATACATGCCGAGCACCATGAGGAGATAGGGATCATCAAAGATCTCGCCGCCGGTGCGGTACTAATCTTCGTCCTGGCCGCTCTGAGCCTGGGATCCGCCTTCCTGATCTGGCCCCAACTCATCTAACCGCCCAACGAGCCTTCGTTCGGCGGCTTTTTCTTGCCTAATTTGGGGTACTGACCGCGGAAGCCGATTAAAATATCGGATTGCCCGTTGCTTCTAATCGTACTTCTTGAGTTCCTTCTTGAGCTGGGCATCGCTCGCCAGATCGGTCTGGTAGGCAAGGTAGCGCAGGAAGGCCGAGGTATTGAAATGTTTGAGCGTCACGAGGACGATGCGGGCGATGTCCTGCGAGGTGATTACGGATTGCTTCGTATCGAGTAATTTAGCCTCAACGGTGTCGGTCACGGCATCCACGGTGGTCTCCTTTTGGGGGATCGAGAGGAAGGCGCCGTAAATACCGGAGTAGAGCTTGGCGCGGGAGTAGCGCTGTTTCTTCCCGGTCTTTTTTATTACTTTGAAAAAGCCCAAATCAGGCGCTTCATAGGTTGTAAATGCCTCGTGGCAGTTCCGGCACCGCCGCCTTCGCCAAATCTGATTCCCAAACTTGGTAGTCCGGGAATTGTAGACTTCGGTAGCGGTTTCACGACAAAAGGGACATTTCATGACTATATGTTGTCATGTAACTATCAATTGTGGAAGGGGATAACTTTGCGTTTGTGTGCAAAACCCCTCGCCGACCTGACTATATCTATGGCTATGATTGCTCATTACGCCAACCCATACTCAGGGTGGGATTTTCCGGAGAGATCCTGAACCAATTTCTGAATTACCCATAAGGAGACGTACAATGAGGCTCTTAGCAGGTGCCGAAGCACAATCTGCCTGGCAAATGGTATCAGAGGCCGTAAATGAGGCCAGACTGGCCTCCTGCGGCCGCTCGCGTTGCGGAAGCGTGATCATAACGGCTGCCGGTGGGGTTATCGGCCACGGCTTCAATTCACCGCCAGCCGATCGGCCCGACCAAAGGCGATGTGAGCGTAAATTTGAACTTGCTCCTGGCTTTAAGTCGGATCGTACCTGCTGTATTCACGCCGAGTGGCGGGCAATCTTGGACGCGCTGCGCCAGTATCCCGATCAGATCGGCGGCGGTCGGATCTACTTCATACGACTGGACGCGCAGGGCGCACCCGAACCGGCAGGGCAACCGTACTGCACGATCTGCAGTAAACTGGCCTTGGATGTAGGCCTGGCCGAGTTTGTACTCTGGCATGCAAAGGGGATTACCGTTTATGATACGGCGGAGTACAACGACCTCTCTTACGCCTATGGCAACTGATTTACATCTGAGGTTGAGCGTGCTTTAATCAGGGCTCGCCGCACCGACCAGACCGAGGAGGTCACGGCATGTATAGCTGGCAGCGACAGTATCGCGAGTACCCGGGCCACTTCCTGATTTTTCAGGGGCCGTCTGGGGCGGGCAAGAACGCCATCATCACGGCACTTAGGGAGCGGTACCCGCAGCTGGTTACAGTGATCTCAGAGACCGACCGTCCACCCCGCGAGGGTGAGGTCGACGGAGTACACTATGAGTTCGTCTCCAACCAGGAGTTCATGGAGCGACGGGAAGACGACTGGTACGCCGAGACTAACGGCTACATTACCGGTTACCTCTATGGCACTCCGCGTCGCCAGATCGAACCGGGTCTCGCCGCTGGCCAGCTGCTCATCGGTGACGCTGACGTAAATGGCATCGGTCAGCTCTTTGGGCGCTACGGAACCCGCGTGCTCACCTGGGTACAGGTGACACTCCGGCCCTTGGGCCGCATCACTCCCTCCGTTCTCCGCGACTACGAGGAGCGCATCGTGGCCCGTGAGCCTCATCTGGCCGGCACGCCAGAACTCGACAAGCGGCTGGGCGGTGCTCGGGCGGAGCTGGAGGAGATGCGTAAGTGGCACGACCAACTATCTGCCTACACGCTCGTGAACGAGTGCGACAAGCTCAAACGCGTCGTCGACATGGTCGATGCGGAGGTTGTTGCGCCCTGGCTTGAGCGCCTCAGCCTCATTTAGCCATCCTGATCTCAGGGTGGCCTTTTCTTTGCCCAAAATACTGCTGCTTGCGTTCGGTCTTTGTACGGTTTAGTATCAAGAGACGAGGTACCTGCGTCATGAATGAAACACATAACGACACAGTGAGTGTACTGGCCTCGTTCGTGCCGGGGCCCAAGAATACGGTGCTCGTCACGCCTTACTTCATTAAATGGCGGGGCAAGCGCTACAAATTGGGCACCATGGGGCTCTACCACCCCGAGCGGCGGGGGACCAAGCAAATTCATATTTTTGAGTTTTCAGCCGGGACCATCAAATTCCGCGTGGAGCTCGACCCCGAGACGCTCGTGTGGACGGTGGTGGAGGTTTTTTATCCGTAGATCCCACTTGCGGGGATCTATTGGCTTAGGAGAACCATGCCCGCATTGCCGTGGACGCACACAGCAGCGGACGACCAGATTCGGTCGCGTAGGAAGGGCCCTAGAAGGGTGCGGCAGAGATTGTATTCGAAGTCAGAGGGAGTTGTGCGCCACGGAATGCGGGCAACAGCCGGACGAAAAGAAGATATATCGCCAGTAGGTAGTGATTGACACTCAAAAGTTAATCCACGAACTACGCACCGTCAGTTAAAGCCATAACGTCAGCCGAGAACCAATTATGAACCTAC
The DNA here is from genome assembly GCA_038251135.1 of Candidatus Saccharimonadia bacterium. Taxonomy (GTDB): domain Bacteria; phylum Patescibacteriota; class Saccharimonadia; order UBA4664; family UBA4664; genus JBBSBR01. The sequence continues at coordinate 5,498 of JBBSBR010000003.1, forward strand.
GCATCAACCCCGAACCGCCCGAAATCATGCACATCGACCTCAACTCGGCCTTCGCCATGGCCGAGCAGCAGGCCAACCCTCTGCTGCGCGGCCGGCCGGTGGGCATCACCAACCGCATCAATGAATACTCCATCTGCATCACCGCCTCGTATGAGGCTAAGCGGCTCGGCATTACCATCGGCACCCGCCAGCGCGAAGCCAAGCTCCGGGCGCCGGGCTTTGTAATGCTCGAAAGCGACGCGCCCAAGTACCAGTACGTCCATCGCAAGCTCAAAGCCATGTTCGAGAGCTACTCGCCGACCGCCCGCATGAAGAGTATCGACGAGGGCATCATCGACTTCATCGGCATGCGCCGCATCCTGAAAGGTCGTTCGCTCGAAGACATTGGCTTGGAGATTAAGCAACGTATTCGCGATGAAATAGGGGATTACATGACCGTAAATATTGGCATCGGTCAGAACCGTTGGCTGGCCAAGGTCGCCGCCGGTTTCATGAAGCCGGACGGCCTCTATACGATCGACAAGGATAACCTGGAGGTAGTCTACGGCCTTATGCGCCTTACCGACCTGCCGTATATCGCCAGCCGCAACAAGATGCGCCTCAATGCAGCGGGCATCTATACGCCCCTGGAGTTTCTCGATGCGCCCGAGCGGGTGCTCACCAAGCAGGTCTTTCGAAGTATTAACGGGCACCACTGGTACCTCAAATTACGCGGCTATGAGACCGAGGTGGAGTACGGCATTCGCACCGTGGGCCGTAATTATGTGCTCGAGCACCGCACTGCCGATCCCGAGGAGATAGCACTCCTGCTCCATAAGGCCTGCCTTAAGATCAGCCGGCGTTTGAAACTTAATAGCTTGGCTGCCCGCGGGCTCATGGTGCAGTTTGGCTACGCGCAGCCGCGCGGGAGCGACTGGCAACCGCACCGCGGCACTCCCGCCTGGCGGGCACGCAAGATGTACGGCATCGCGGTGCGCCGCGCCGATCAGCTCTACCATCGAGCCATGGAGCTCTTTGGCGAGAGCCCGGCCGGGGAGACGTTAGCCTCCATTATGATTACCGCCTACGCCGTGGAGCCGGCCCGGACCGAGCAGCTCTTTCTCTACGAGAGCGAGGATGCGGCCGCGGAGCGCATCGAAGACGCCTTAAATGCCGTCAACGACAAGTACGGCGAGCTCACGGTGGTGCCGGCCGCCGTCATGAAGTCCAAGAACCCTATGAAAGACAAGATACCGTTCGGGACAATCCGCTACTTTACGGGCTGAAGGAGACTGAATACAAAATTAAATAAGCGCTGGGACGGATATCCCGAGCGCTTATTTAAGGATATATGATGTATTTCTTACAACATAACTGAGAAAGTTTGACCGGCAATTACGCCTTGGCGGCTACTAATTCCTCCTTGGCTGACACTTCGGCTTGCTCCTGCCGCTCGATAAGCTTCAACTTAAACCACTTGGTCAGACCCCATGACTGCTTCATGATCGAAACGTAAGTCTCGACGAGTTCATCGGAGACGCCTAGGGTCTTAGCTTCCTCGAGGAGCTTCTGGGCGGCCTCGGCTTCCCGGCGCGCGTTGGCGAGGGCATCAAGCTTCAGCCGATAGCTGAAGAGCCGATGAGCCTCCATGATGTAGTGAGAGACGCCGGCGCTGGTGCGGCGCAGATCGTTGCCCAGCGGGTAGTGCTGTTCGGCGGGGAAGAGCTTTACGAGCTCGTAGACTTGGTCTTCGGCGGCGCGGGCAGTCTGGTAGATACGCAGTTGTTTGATTGATTCGGCCATTTGAAACCTCCTTGCCCGCGGCACCTTACCTAAAACCACCGCGGGACCTAAACGTTATTGTGTGTCTCACCTCATATTGTCGATGATACCGAATAAAAACCGAACAGTCAATACCGAAAAAGAGCGATGAAAATCGCTCTTTGGCAATGAACGTTGGCGGCTGATTCTAGGAAAATAGACTATCGGCGTCATCGGCGGGCGGATTCGGCGATTCTCCGCGAAGTTTGCGGGAGTCGTCGGCCAGCCGCTTCACCTGCTCGGGACTCAGCCCCTGAACCTTATCGGGAGGGGATACCGGGCCGTGCGAACTGTGGGCGTTGTCGTTGCGGATGATTTCGGACAGGTAATCGTATTTCTTAGGGATCTCAGCGAAGAATAGCTCGTAGCTATCTAGGTTTTCTTTTGACATTTACTACCTCAGTTTAACTTCACTTTAACGCTGAACTGCGTGAGCACAACGTTGACTGTATAACCATACGCTCTTGGTCCCGTACCAGTCAAAGCCACATCTTACGAAAAGTCCGGGGGAATAGGGGGGTGTGTTTGTGGGTAATCCCGATAAAAAATCCAAAAATCCAGCGAGTGTCAGCAGTTTTCCAATCGAGAAGCGCTCCTTGAACACAAAATATCACACAGAGACGTCCTGGTAGAACATCAGGCCCAATTTGATCTGCAACGCGTCATCAAAATGCCTGGGGTCGAGCTGAATGAGCTTCTTGGTCTTATCGAGGCGATAGATGAGGGTATTGCGATGGATATGGAGGTTGGTGGCGGCTTCAGTGAGGTTGAGGCCGCTGGCCAGGAAGCTTTGTACCGTTTTGAAAAGCTGCTCGTCGCGCAGGAGCGGCGAGAGGATCTGATATGCCAGCTCGGCTTTGCGGTCCTGCGAGGTATTTGCGAGAGTAATGAACATGCCGACGTTTTTGATATGGTAGGGTCGGTTCGGACCCCAGACTTTCTTGCCTACCTCAAGCGCTAATTTGGCATCCTGATAGCTTTTGCGCAGACCGGCCAGATCGGGGTAGTACTGGCCTATACCTACGGTGAAGTTGAGTTTTAGTTGTAATTTTTTCAACATATTAAACAAGTTTTCGCCTTTTTCGTTCATGAACTTGATTGTGTTCAGAGTCGTGAGGTAGTCTCCGCCAATACCTTTGAAGAGAACGAAACGATCATTGCCCAGGTAGGCTACCAGGTTGTCCTGATGGTTTTTGTAAAATTCACGGAGAATATTCGATAGCCTCGTCGTCTCTTCGTCGAGCTTGAGCTGCTGCTCCTCAGCCGAGAGGCCGCGATGCAGATGGTGCTGAGCCGTCTCCAGGCCGTCGAATTCGATAAGGATCATGGCTTGGGGGGATCGCACGTCGAGCTGCAGGATATCGGCTTGGCGGTAGATGTCCTCGGTGATAATCGAGCCGGCGGTCAGAAGTTGCGTCAGGAAATCGGCTCGGATACGCTCGCTGCTCTGGAGCTTGTCGAACAGAAAGTGCTGGTAGAGGAGAACTTCAGCCAGGCCATGGAGGAGGTTGATGGCTTCCTGGGTAATCGGCTCGACGTCCACCGGCAGACCAAAGACGGCAGCGGTTTGTCCTTCATAGACGAACGGCCACCACTTGGTCTGGCGGTCGAGGTAATTGGTCGTGATGGTATGGCCGGTCTGAGCTACTCCGAGGGCTTCGGCAACGAAACGGTGGGAGTCTGCCTGTGCGCCCACGAGGACCTGGCCGCTCGTGTCGGTAATGACGATGTCGCGTTTGAGGATGGCCCGTGATTTCTCGGCTACCTGTTTTGCTAAGGCGCTATTTAGTTCCATGGCCGGCCTCCACGAATCTGCCGTAAAGTATGGCGAGACGGATCTGTACCGCGTCATCGAAGACTCTCGGATCAAGCTCGAGCGTATCGGTGATGCGATCAAGACGATAGACCAGCGTATTGCGGTGAATTTTGAGTTTCTCGGAGGTCCGGGTCAGGCTCATATCGAGCTCAAAGAAAACTTCCAGCGTCTGTGTGACCTCCTGATTTTCGCCCAGGCGTTCCAGAAGCTCGCGTGAGAAATAGATATTGTCTTCATCGACGCCCGTCAGCAGCGGTGCCACCACCCCGAAGTCGTCAATATGATAAATCCGATCCTGATCCCAAGTCTGGCTTCCAAGCTCAATGGCCGAGGTGGCTTCATGGTAGCTTTGGCGTAAGCCTTCGATACCGGGATGGTAATTGCCGACGCCCACCGTCGCCGGCAGCTTCAGCTCGCTCTTGAGAATGCCGTAGATGGCATTTAGACTCTTTTTGAACGTGTCGAGACTGGCATTTAGGTCGCCGTCGGTCTCGGTAACCAGGTCTTTCAGAATGGAGAATGAGGTCCCGCCGAGGTAGCTTACGACGTTTTCGCGGCTTGAGGTGTAGAAGGAGTTGAGCGCGCGCGTAATCCCAAACTTATAGCGCGTTACGCGGGTTTCGCGGTCGCTCGAGGGATCCTGCTGCCTAGCGATGAGCTTGGGATCGTCGATTTGGATGATGATGGCAATCCGAGGACGTTCGATATCGACGTTGAACAGGCGCGCCTCGGCGGACAATAGCGGCCAATCGGGCTGAGGCTGATTGAGGAGATCGTAGATGAACTTATCGACCCGTTCATCTTGGCGGGGAATCTGCTCCAAGACGATCGTTTGGTGCATTACGAGCTCAGCGATGCTTTTGATGAGCGGCGCGGACTCGTCTTGATTGGGCAGCTGAGTCTCCATAACGATGAATCCGACGGTACTCCCGCCGTAGCTGATCGGGATAGCCCAGGGCGTCTTACTCAGATCAATGTTGGCTGCGGCGAGAGACGGCGTGGCAGACAGCGTCTTGCCATCGGGGTCGGTAACCCTGAGTTCACGATTAACAAGGGTAGCCACCTTGGAACGTATTTTGTCGGCGATTTGCTGACTCAGCACACTTCCATACCTCTTAAGTTGGTACTTCCTACAAATAGCGTAACGAACGAGCGGTATCCTCGCAAGCATTAGGGTCTTAAAATGAAGCGCCTCCTCCGCCGTTAAGCGGAGGAGGCGTGAGCTAGTCACTGCTTTGCGACAGGCGGGTTCGTCCCGGAGGAGGGGAGCAGACCCTGATCGGCAGCGAGACGTTGCAGCCGGGCTACCGGCAGGACGAACGGCTCGGAGCAGTTGGCAGCGCGAATCGTAAAGGTTTCGACGCCCGGCGCGCTGGCCGAGGCGAGCTGGCCGAGAACCTCGGGAAACTTCTGCTTGAGGGGGTCCTTGCGGATCGTCTTGACCGTTTTTACGATCTGATCGGCAAGCTCCGGGAACCGGGTCTCGACCTCCGCTACGGCCGCGTCTTCGCCGTCAGGGAAGATCATCGCTCCGACCGCCCGCGTGATCCGTTCGGCCGTACCCGTGCCCAGATCGGCAGTCTGAGTATCGGTGAATTCTGACCACCGGGGGTAGACGCTGGCAAAGATCGCGGCGGCGTCCCGTTCGATGAGGCGGCCGTCCCTGGCGTCGAGCGAGGCCAGCTGGGACTTGATGACGGTGAGCTGGTCTTCGTGACGAGCCTTACGGGCGTTGAGCCGCGCGCGGCGGTTCGTGACGCGCTGGAGGCGGCGCCCCAGCCGAGCGACTGCCAGAGCCAGCTGCTCCGGGGTCTTGATTTGAGAGGTAGTCGACATGACTACGTCCTTCCTGGTACTCCCACACTCTCGCAGTGGGCTAGCGCCGACAGAAGGTTTTCTGTACGAATGACGATACCGTAGAGTTATGATCGCATCCAGTCAAATTTTGTTACCTAACTGCATGTAGCCCGCGGTTAACGCGGAGCACCTAGCCTACTGCCCGCTGGGCGGCGGATAAAGCGGGTTCTTGATCGGAGAGGGGATTTCCGCTATAGTTCTCCCTTGTAGACGCCTTGGATCCTTAGCTCAGCTGGCTAGAGCGCCTCATTGACGTTGAGGAGGTCAGAGGTTCGAATCCTCTAGGATCCACCATAATGAACGCCTCACGAAAGTGGGGCTTTTATTATAGCGGATGCCAGAAAGTCTGAGACACGAAAATCGAAGCGGAGGTTCGTCCGGCCCCTTTCGCCAGAGTTTCACCGTATCCTAGAACGTTTCTTATTAATCCGCTACAATTCTTTCGTTGCCCATGGGCAATTAGCTCAGTTGGTTAGAGCGCTGCATTCACATTGCAGAGGTCACAGGTTCGAGTCCTGTATTGCCCACCAAGGTAAAGGCCCCGTCTTCGGGGTCTTTACCTTGGCTGATTGTCTAGGATAGAGAATCTTTGGTAACATTAACTTTATAGATGATATGGAGCCCAAATGCCCGAAGGATCAAGACAAGAAGAGTTCCCGATTCCGCCTCAACAAGAATCCGAAGAACCGGCCGTTGTGAATCCAGCCCCCGAGAGACTCAATCCTCGCGAAGAATTGGGGAAAGTTGAACGTGATCAAGATACTACGAATCAGATCCAAAAGATTCGTCGCAGCCAGTTGATCGCTCAGGCTCGCATCGATATCGAGGCCGGCGGAAAGAGGCGGGAGGACAATGAAAGGCGGAAGCAGGAGGAAAAGAAGATTACTGATGCCGCAACTGCGGCGGGCGTTCATGTTGAGCTTGTAAGTCAGTCTGAAGTCGACCAGACCGGAGCATTAGCCGGTCTCAGGCAGACCACGGAGTCAAATGGGACGCCGCCGGCTCCGGAAGCCCCCGATCAGACCAAATAAATTAGACTTGACCAAAACCGGCTCCAAATCGAACCGGTTTTGTGGTAATCTGAGGGTGTTAGAGAGCGTTGACCGGGTCCAACCAACCCGCGAGCCCCGCCGCCGCGAGCGTATCGTAGCATCCTAGAGCGTCCCGAAGACCGTTTCGGGGAAGTCTGGTGGAACCGCCCCTCAGTTTGGGGTCCAGACGCATAGCCGAGCTATGCGTCTTTTTGTAACTAATTGAGGTTATTCTATGAGTAAATCAGTCGCCCCCGAACATGTTTATGCCATGCGTCACTCCATGGCGCACATTATGGCGACGGCCGTGCAGGAGCTTTACCCGGAAGCCAAGTTCGGTATCGGCCCCGTCGTTGAGAACGGCTTCTATTATGACATCGACCTTCCGGTGCGCCTGAGCGAGGAAGATTTGAGCGCCATTGAGAAAAAAATGAAGGAGGTCGTTAAGGCCAACTATCCGTTTGAGCAGTCGCACATGAAGCTCGACGAAGCCATTGATTACTTTGGCCGTAAAGACCAGACCTTCAAACTCGACCTGCTGAACGACCTCAAAGTGCACGGCACCACGGTCGCCAAGGACATCGACCGCACGCAGCTCGGCATCGAAGAGGGAAACCGGGTCGACGAGGTGTCCATCTATACCGACGGCCCGTTTGCCGACCTCTGCCGGGGTCCGCACGTGGAGAGCACCGGCCGCGTCGGCGCCTTCAAGCTGATGCGAGTGTCCGGCGCCTACTGGCGGGGCAACGATCAGAACGCCCAACTTCAACGTATTTATGGTGTAGGATTTACAACGAAAGAGGAGCTAAACGCCCATCTGACTATGCTGGCCGAGGCTGAGAAGCGTGATCACCGTAAGTTGGGCAAGGAGCTTGATCTCTTTGTCTTCAGCGATCTCGTCGGACCCGGTCTGCCGCTTTGGACGCCCCGCGGAACGACGCTGCGACGTGAACTGGACAATTTCGTACAGGAGTTGCGCGGCGAATATGACTTCCAAGAAGTCGCTATCCCGCACATTACCAAGAAAGATCTCTACGAGAAGAGCGGTCATTGGGAGAAATTTAAGGACGACCTCTTCCGAATCGAGACGCGTGAGGGTCATGAGTTTGCGATGAAGCCCATGAACTGTCCGCACCACGCCCAGATTTTTGATTCGCGCCCCCGCAGCTACCGCGAAATGCCCGTCCGCTACCGTGAGACCACCATGGTCTACCGCGACGAACAGAGCGGTGAGCTAGGAGGCCTCTCGCGCGTGCGCGCCATCACTCAGGATGATGCGCATGTCTTCTGCCGCCAGAACCAGATTAAGACCGAGGTACTGCAACTTTGGGATATCGTTGAGCGTTTCTATGGGACGTTTGGCTTGGAGCTGCGCCTTCGAGTGTCCACTCACGATCCGGAGAATATGCAGGCGTACAGTGGCACGGCCGAAGCTTGGGAGGTATCGGTCAATCAACTCAAAGCGATTGCCGAGGAGAAACTGGGTGCCGACTACGAAGTCGGTGTCGGCGAGGCGGCGTTCTACGGACCGAAGCTCGACTTCATGGCGCGCGACGCCATCGGCCGCGAGCACCAAGTCGCGACGATTCAGCTCGATTTTAATCAGCCCGAAGGGTTTGACCTCAACTGTATTAACGAAAGCGGTGAGACGGAACGCGTGGTGATGATCCACTGTGCCATTATGGGCAGTATCGAGCGGTTCCTGGTCGTTTTGATCGAGCATACGGCCGGTCGTTTCCCGCTCTGGCTGGCTCCTGAGCAGGTTCGAGTAACTTGCGTCAACGATGATCCGGCTGTCATACGGTGCGCCCAGGATCTGGTTCGCGACCTCAAGGCCGCCAAGGTACGGACCGAACTGGATATTACCAATGAGAGCGTCGGCAAGAAGATCCGCTCTGCCGAGCTGGCCAAGGTACCCTATACGGTGGTAATTGGCACCAAGGAGGCCGAGAGCGGCCACCTGACCCCCCGAGTGCGGGCGGATCTGGCCGTTGCCAACGAGAAAGACCACGACATTACCTTCGAGAACTTCGTGCAAAGCGTGGCCCGCGAGATCAAGACCCGGGCAAGCCGTTCGAGCCTGTAGTGAGCGATATGACCGCGTTCTCGGATCGAGTAACGGATCTGGTAGCCCGGATTCCTTCCGGCCGGGTGATGACTTACGGCCAGATAGCGGCGCTATGCGGGAGTCCGCGCGCCGCCCGCATAGTGGGCGGAGTGGCGCATTACGGATCCGAAGAGCTGCCTTGGCACCGGGTGGTCAATAAGCAGGGCGGGCTGGCAGCGGCTTTCCCGGGCGGGCGCGCCGAACAGGCCAAGCGCCTCGCCGGAGAGGGGATCGAGCTCAACGAGTCGGGCGTCGTCGATATTGACTCGATACTATGGTGGCCTTCAAGTATAAATATAATCGATTTATGATGTAATGATTACAACGAAAAATTCACAAAATAATAAATTTATCACTATTCTGGGGCCGACGGCATCAGGTAAGTCAGACTTAGCCTTGAGGCTTGCCGAAAGCATAAACGGTGAGATTATCTGTGCTGATTCCCGGACCGTCTACCGCGGTATGAACATCGGTACGGCTAAACCGACCGAGGCTGAGCAGGCAAGGGTGCCTCATCATCTGTTGGACGTCGTAAATCCGGATCAGCGTCTGAGCGCCGCCGAGTTCAAGCGACTTGCCGTGGACGCAATTGAGTTCATTCATAACCGGGGCCGGGTACCATTGTTGGTCGGCGGGAGCGGACTCTACATCGACAGCGTTATCTTTGACTATAAATTTCCGCCGGAGGCCGATCCGATTCGGCGCCAAGCCCTCGAGGCGCTGAGCGACGACGCCCTGCGCGAGCGCTTGAAACAAGCCGACAGAGCGGTCTACGAAAATACCGATACCGCCAACCGCCGCCGGGTTGTCAGAGCGCTGGAAACGCTTGATGCACCCCGATCTCGCCGTGATCAGATGCTGCCCGATACCTTGGTTCTCGGACTGACTATGAACAAAAATATTGCTCAAAAACGAATAGAAATGCGTATCGAAAAAATGCTTGAGGAAGGCTTTATTGACGAAGTAAGAGCTGTCGGAACTGAGTACGGTTGGGACTCTGAGGCCATGAATATCATAGGCTACCGGGCCTTTAAGGACGTCGTCTTGGGTACCAGAAGTATTGCCGACGGGATTGCTGATTTTGCGGCCGGCGACATGGCTCTCTACAAAAAACAGATCACCTGGTTTCGGCGTAATCCGTCGATTCACTGGCTCGAAGATCCAGCCGACGCCGACAGACTCGTGCGCACATTCTTGGATGATTAAGTTATAATCGAACCAATGCGCCAGACTCTTACCTTAGCCATTACCAAAATCGCCGCCGGCACCAGCCGAATGCTCGGAAGGGGCGGCGGCGGCGCTTTGCCCGGTTTGATTGCGGAGAAGCTTGATCCTACGCTTGGGACCAATCTGGCGGCTCAGCTGCCCCACGGCGTTATTCTCATAACGGGTACCAACGGCAAGACGACGACGACCAAGCTAATCGCGGCCGAGCTTGAGGCTCACGGTGAAAAAGTACTTACGAATCGAAGCGGCTCCAATCTGCGCCGCGGCGTGGTGTCGAGTTTGATTGACGCCTCAAATATGGGCGGCGAAATCGACGCTACGATCGGTCTCTTCGAGGTCGACGAGGCCTGGCTCAGGATCGTCGCAGCCGAGCTGCAACCCCGCCGGATCGTGGTACTGAATCTCTTTCGCGATCAGCTGGATCGCTACGGCGAGCTTGATACTCTGGCCAAATTGATCGGGGAGGGGATTGCGGCCACCCAAGCCGAGCTCTACCTAAATGCCGACGATCCGCTGGTAGCGAGCTTGGCCAAGTACGCCGCGCGACCGGAGCTGGTAAATTACTTCGGCGTCGAAGGACTGCCCGCTCAGACGGCCGGTCACCAAGTGTCACCGATAGATTCCGATCATTGCCCGATTTGCAGCGCCGAGCTTAATTTCAGCCGCGTATTTTACGGACACATCGGCCATTACCGCTGCCCCCGGGGCGATTTCAGCCGTCCGCAACCTGAAGTCAGCCTGACCCATGTCAACGAAACATCGGCGGAGACGTCCAAGTTTACCGTTGCGATCAGCGGCAAGCGGCAAGACTTCGAGCTGGGGCTGCCGGGCACCTATAACCTCTATAACGCCCTCGCCGCGATATCGCTCGGGTACGGCTATGGCGTCTCGGTTGCAAACCTCGAGCAGGCGATTCGGACGACCGACGCCGCGTTTGGCCGGGTCGAGAGCGTTGCTATCGGCAATAAGACGCTGTTGTTGCTGTTAATTAAGAATCCCACCGGCTTCACCCAAGTGATCGAGACCTTTCTGGCGGCCAAAACCAGACCGAATATTCTCATGATCATTAACGACAACCTGGCTGACGGCCGGGATGTTTCGTGGCTTTGGGACGTGCCTCTGGAAATTCTGGCAGCGAGCCGGCCGCAGGTGATCTGTTCGGGCATTCGTGCGACCGACATGGCGTTGCGCCTCAAGTACGCCGAGATCGACAGTCTTTGCGTTGAAGATCCAAGCAGTGGACTGAACCGCCTGCTCGATGCGATTCCGGACGGGGAGACGGGGTACATCTTGCCGACCTACACCGCCATGGTAGCTATTCGGCGCGAGCTCAGCCTCCGCACCTCGATGCCGGAGGTCAAGATATGAAATCCATCGTCATCGCCCATCTCTACCCGCGCGAAATGAATATTTATGGCGACCTGGGAAACATTATTACTCTCAGGAAGCGCCTCGAGTGGCGCGGATACGCTGCGGAGGTACGGGCGGTCGAAGTCGGCAAGCCTTTCGATTTCTCCGAGGTCGACATCGTTTTCGGCGGTGGCGGGCAGGACTCCGGGCAATTGCTGGTCGGCGCCGACTTGGCGGAGCGGGGCGAGGAGTTGCGCCGTCTGGCCGCCGAGGGGGTACCGATGTTGGTGATCTGCGGCCTATACCAGCTATTCGGACGGGCATTTATGACGCTGGAGGGACAGAATATACCCGGAATTGATGTATTTCGCACAACGACTACCGGCTCACCAACCCGGATGATCGGTAATATCGTGATTGAAAGCAGCTTTGGAAGACTTGTCGGCTTCGAGAACCACTCCGGACAAACCCGGCTCGAACCCGAACAATCGCCTCTGGGGAAAGTGAAACGGGGTTTTGGAAACAATTCCGCCGGAAAATTCGAGGGGGCAGTTAGTAACAATGCAATTGGCTGCTACTTGCATGGACCGGTATTGCCCAAGAATCCGGAGCTGGCCGATGCGATGATTTTGACGGCTTTAAACCGCAAGTACGGCGTAACCGAGCTGGCATCGCTGGATGACAGTGCAGAGCTGGCAGCCGCCGAGGTGGCAGCACGGCGTCCGTGAGCAGGGATTGGGGATAGACAAAGACCCTTATTCTCCTTATGCTTATTTTACTATGATACTTATGCCCGATGAGGCCATCACCGAGGCCGAACTTCTAATGACGCCGCCCCCTGAAGGCTCAAAACGCCACCAGCAAAAGGGGTTCGGGCGGTTTTTGCGTATTCTGGGACCCGGCATCGTAACCGGAGCGGCCGACGACGATCCGAGCGGCATAGCTACCTACTCCCAAACCGGCGCTCAATTTGGCTTTGCGCTCAACTGGACGATGCTGTTGGCTTATCCGTTAATGACGGCCGTCCAGGAGGCTTGCATGCGGATCGGCGCCGTCACGGGCAAGGGACTGGCAGCGGTCATCCGCGAGCGGTATCCGAAGTGGCTGCTCTATCCGGTAGTCGGCTTGGTCGTGCTGGCCAACACCCTCAACATCGGCTCCGACATCGGCGCCATGGCGGCCAGCACTCAACTCTTGATTCCAAGTTCCTCGACCCTCGTCTTCCCGGTTCTGGCGATCGGCTTTTCGATCATTATGATCCTGCTGGAAATCTTCGTCTCCTATAAGACATACGTACGTATACTGAAGTGGTTGGCACTGGCTCTCCTGGCCTACGTCGTCACGGCCTTCCTGATCAATGTGCCGTGGGTCGAGGCAATCAAGGCGACCTTTGTCGTCAATCTCCAGTTTAACGCGGCGTATCTCTATATCCTGGTAGCCATTTTTGGCACCACCATCTCGCCGTATTTATTTTTCTGGCAGACGAGCGAGGTGGTCGAGGATGAGATCGCGGCCCACCGTCTGGCTCAACGGGGAGGCGTGCCCAAACTATCCAGGCCGTATCTCAAGCGCCTCCGAATCGATACGGCCTTCGGTATGCTCTTCTCGAACGTGACGGCTTGGTTCATCATGGTGGTCGCCGCGGTCGTTCTGCACAGTAACGGGGTTCTAACCATCAATACCGCCGCCGATGCCGCGCGCGCCTTGGAGCCGCTCGTGCATACCTTTCCGAACGCGGGCTACATTGCAAAAGTCATCTTTGCCGTCGGTGTGATCGGAATCGGTCTCATGAGCGTTCCCGTGTTGGCGGGTTCGTCTTCTTATGCCATCTCCGAAACCTTCAATTGGCACGAGGGACTATTCCGAAAGTTTAAGCAGGCGCGCGAGTTCTATCTGATAATTATTATCGGTACGCTGGCCGGCTTGGTGTTCAATTTCGCCGGTCTGGATCCGATTAAGATGCTGGTATTTACGGCCGTCTTTAACGGCTTGGCTGCCGTTCCGCTAATTTTCCTGATCGCCAAAGTGGCGGGCCGCTCCGATATTATGGGCGAATACAAAAGCCGGTTCTGGTCCAAACTCGGCGTCTGGGCTGCCTTCGTGGTGATGCTCGCGGCCGCCCTCGCTCTGATCTACTCGATGATCCATCCCTGATACATTTTGAGCGACAACCGATAAGTCGGAAAACAGCCCGAGTAAGTAACTCCGATTATACCTAGATGCGCGGAGTCGTTTTTGTTATAATGAGCCTAAGCAGAGTGTGTAAACAGGAGCGAAGTAAAGCGACATGATCGAGCAACTATTTGGTTCGAAGACCCGCGTGAAGCTCTTGAGCCTATTTTTTAATAACCCCGGACGGCCTTTTTATGTCCGTGAAATAACCCGCAAAATCGACGAGCAGATCAACTCGGTCCGTCGGGAACTGGCAAATTTATTGTCGATCGGACTGGTTTCGTCCGACAGTTCGAACAACCGCCTCTATTATGAAGTAAATCCAAAGTACGAATACTACGAACAGCTACGGACCATATTTACTTCCATGCCGACCAAGAGCGCCGATCCGGTAATGCAGGAGACACGCGAAGAGGATCAGATTATCAAGAAACTTCGATCGACCGGAAGCATCCAACTGGCACTGCTCACCGGTACGTTCGCGCGTGATGAGCGTGCCAATGTCGATATCTTCGTGGTAGGGGACGTCAATAAGGCGCGTCTGGCGAAGGTGGTTGCCGAGCTTGAGAAGGAAATGGGCAGGGAGCTCAATTACAGTTGTCTGACGCCGGCTGAGTACGACTATCGTATCGGTCTCAACGACCGCTTCATAACCAACATCATGGAGTCAAAGAAGATAGTGGTGATCGACGGTCAGCACGAGAAGCCGTTGGTCCACAATGACGTGACGTTCGGTGAATTTGTTGAGGGTTCGCGGACCTCCCGCCGGGTGCCTATTTCGATCCGATTTCCCGGCCGCTAACCAAAAGGCGCGGATCGAGTGGCGCGGACTCAAGTATAATCATTAGCGGAAGGCGACATGAAACGTCGCTTGTAACATGAAAGGCAGTTATGGATATTACATACCTAGGCGCAGGCAGCATAAAATTATCGGGTAAAAGCATCAATATAGTCGTCGATCCGTTCGACGCCTCGGCCGGACTGGGAACCTTCACGACTAAGGCCGATGTCGCGGTCGTTACCGGGCCCGAAGGTTATGCCGACGTGCCGGGGGCGTTGCTGGTGGACGGCCCGGGTGAGTACGAAGTGAAAGGGGCGATGATTACCGGCGTACCGGTACGGCTTCACATCGACGAGGACGGTACTCGCGGCGCGGCTTACTCGATCGTTGTCGACGGGGTTAACGTCGTGGTAACCGGCGATATTGCCGGCAAGCTCGATTCTTCCGCGGTCGAGAAGCTCGGCAAGGTCGACGTATTGGTCGTGCCGGTCGGGGGCTTCGGCCTGACGCTCGACGCCGAAGGCGCGGCCGCGGTGGTCGCCCAGCTTGAGCCAAACTATGTCGTACCGGTGCACTTCGACGACGGCAAGACGAAGTACCCGATGCCGCAGGGCGGGGTGGAGCTTTTCTTGAAGGAGATGGGGGTCAACCCTGAGCCCGAGACCAAGCTCAAAGCCAACGCCAAGGAGATGCCGACCGAAACTCAGGTAGCTCTGCTGTCGCGAGCCGGCGCCTAACACCGATTGTCCAGTAAGCGTGTCGAGACATCCTGAATAGATCCTTCGACGGTCGCGCGGGATATGAAACTGGAATTAAAAATACCCCGAGAGGGGTATTTTTGATGGGGAAGGCGTTTGAGATTTAGGCTGCGACGGCCGGACTGTTCTTTTCGGCGGCGGCTACGGCCTTGGCCGCGGCTTCACGTTGGTACTTAGCGAGGGTACGAATGCACTGGGTGCACATCTTAACCTGGATACGAGTCGTGCCCACGGTCAAACGCTGGCGCTGCAAGTTTGGGTGCCAAACTTTTCGCGTCTTCTTCTGCGAGAACGGTACGTTATTACCGAACTGCTTGCCTTTATTACAGATGTCGCAGGCGTAGGCCATGTCGTAGATCCAACTTAGATAACTGTCAGATGATAGCAGGAATACTCGAGTGGGTCAAGGATTAGTGGGCGTAATAATGTACAATAGGAGCAATGGATATACTAATTTCGGTTGTCGCCCTAATCATCGCCCTTACGCTTCACGAGTTTGCCCATGCCCTGATGGGGGATTATCTCGGCGACCCCACTGCCCGTCACGCGGGGAGAATAAGCCTCAATCCGGCGGCTCATATCGATCCGTTCACGACGCTCGCCCTGCCGCTCTTATTGATACTGGCGCATTCGCCGGTAATCTTTGCCGCCGCCAAGCCCGTGCCGTTTAATCCCTGGGCGGTGCGCGGAGGAAAGTGGGGGGTAGCCATGGTTGCCTTTGCCGGGCCGGCCACCAATTTGTTGATGGCTGTGTTCTTTTCGGTCTGGCTCCGCTTAATGCCGGGCAACGTTTTGATGTACCAGATTTTGGGATCCATGATTATTATCAATATCAGTTTATTCGTCTTTAACATGATCCCGTTCCCGCCGCTCGACGGCTCGCGTCTGCTCTACGCGGTCGCCCCATCCGGTCTGCGCGACGTCATGGATAGGATCGAGCGCGGCGGGATCGTGCTGCTATTTCTCCTTCTGTTCTTGGGATATCAGTTTATCGCACCCATAGTGGGTAAGATCACGGTCTTTATTTTGAGTTTTCTGTTCCCAGGCAGCCCACTGCCATAGACCGAATGGTGGAGTTTACGCTTGGCGGGTCTTGGTTGTGACCGTATAATGGAGTTACCTCTGCGGTACTGGAGTTGGCTTATCATTTTTCTCTGTAAGATAACCAACGGGAACCCAAGATTGTCCTGGCCCGTGGGCCGAGTGACTGAGGGTACCCACCTGCTTTTAGCAGGGAAAAGTTGGCTTGCCGATACCGTATTCGCGGAGTCTGAATAATTTACGGACAGCGTAAGAGGGGGCCTATGCGGTCCCTTCTTGCAATTTATGAGCGCGCTGGGGCATACTTGGTAGGTTCAAGTTAAACATTTCGGGGTGTGGCGCAGTTGGTAGCGCGTACGGCTGGGGGCCGTGAGGTCGCAGGTTCAAGTCCTGTCACCCCGACCAGAGAAGAGACTTCACATCAGTTGAGTCTCTTCTCTGATTTAGTAATTACGATACCGTCGAGCATATTGTATGTAATTATGCTGTAATAAATACAACGCTAGAGAATCATTATTGAACTCAATGTACCGCTTATGATTGAAATTTAGCCTCAAATCTGCCATAATCAATCTTGTCAGTGCAGAAGATGACCGCGCCCGGATCTTTTAAAACCGCCATAGAGTGATGCAGTACAAGGAAGGCAGAGCATTTTCGAGAGCCGTACTCAAGGTACGGTGAGCGAAAAGCGCAATGCGTGACGAAGTAGTGCGCAGTCTATGGTGGTTTTACCCTGGGTGAGGAAAGTCCGGACAGCATAGAGCAGGACGGTTGCTAACGGCAACCGCAGGCGACTGTAGGGAAAGTGCCACAGAAACGATACCGCCGCGCGGTAATTACAAGATTACTTTACGCGGTAAGGGTGAAACGAGTGCGGTAAGAGCGCACAGCCGAACCGGGTGACCGGCAAGGGAGGTAAACCCCGTCTGCTGCAAGGTTGCTTTAACGCCCCGCAAGGGCTGTTGCTCGCAGGTTAAAGCGTACGTACCGCTCGAGGTTCATGGCGACATGGATCCCAGATAGATGGTCATCACGTGTACGATTTCGGTCGTGCATGGACAGAATCCGGCTTACCACTGCTCTGGCAATGATATGATTCGCCCAATGCCTCAAAGCCTTGGGCGTTTCGTTGCAATAATCCCGCCTAGTGTACAATGAGAAGGCAAATCAAAAACCATATGCGCAAACGCAGCGAACTCATTTTTAGCTTAATCTTGGTCCCCGTCGATTATTTCGCACTGGTGGCGGCCTTCGTGGCCGCCTATATCGTCCGTGTGAAGATTGATGTCCGTCCGGTCGCCCACCCGGTCGAGGCTTTGACCTATCTCAAGTTCGCTTTGATTCTACTGCCAATCTGGATACTGATATTTGCCTTGGCAGGGCTATATAATCAGTCGAGCCAGCGGGGTCGGCTCGGTGAGCTCGGCAAGATATTCGTGGCAGTCTCGGGCGGAGTAATGTTTACCATTCTGCTCGATTTTCTCCAACCGGTTCCGCTTTTTCCGTCAAAATCGATCCCGATCTATGCTTACGGCTTCGGTCTACTTTTTGTATCGCTGGCTCGTATAATTGTTAGGGCGATCCAGCGCGGTCTCTTTAGTTACGGCGTGGGCGTTTATCGCATACTGATTATCGGCAGCGGCGATCTCGCGCAAAAGATAGCCGCCGGACTTTCTCGGCCTCACAGCGGTTATAAGATTGTGGCCGTGATCGACATCGCCAAAGGTGCTGGTAAGCGGATGAAGGGGTATCCGGTCTATGAATCGCTCGAGGCGGCATTACATGATCTGGTGGTCAAAGATATTGACGAGATCGTGCAGGCTGATTCGGCCCTCGAATCCGACGAGATTCTCGATCTGGTAGGCTACTCGACAAACCACCATCTGACGTATCGTTTCGTACCAAATCAATTCGGGGTCTATGCCGTTCGTTCGGAGATGGGCAATCTGGCCGGAATACCCGTCATATCCATGAAACGTACGGCTCTCGACGGCTGGGGTAGGATTCTTAAGCGCAGCCTAGACTTCGCCGGCGCACTCCTCGGCCTCATTATCTTGTCGCCGTTCTTCGCTATAATCTTTGTCATTATGAAATTCACCGACAACGGTCCGTTTTTTTACCTGCACCGCCGCCTGAGCAGATCGGGGGGTGAAGTACGCATTTACAAGATACGCACCATGATCTGGAAGTATTGCCCGGGCGCCAGCCGTCCTTATAAGACCGCCCAAGAGGCGCTGACGGGCATGGGGCACGCTGATCTGATTCCGGAGTTCGAGGCGGCACAGAAGCTCGAGCATGACCCTCGCGTGAGCCGATTGGGCGACTTCTTGCGTCGGACCAGCATCGACGAACTGCCGCAGCTCATTAACGTCCTGAAGGGCGAAATGAGCCTCGTAGGACCGCGCCCGATCATCCCGGCCGAACTCGAACACTACGGCGAACAAGGATCGAGCTTCTTGGCGCTGAAGCCGGGCATCACCGGATTATGGCAGATATCCGGTCGGAGCGATCTGAGTTACCGTGAGCGCGTAAAGTTAGACATATTTTATGTCGAAAACTGGACGCTGTGGTTAGATATCAAAATATTACTCAGAACGGTGGCGGTAGTTCTCGGTCGGAAAGGGGCTTACTAGTGGCTGAACAAAAAATTGCACTCGTTCATCATTGGCTCACATCGCAGGGCGGAGCCGAGAAAGTGTTGTATGAATTACATCAAATGTACCCCGAGGCGCCTATTTATACGACTGCGTATTTACCCGAGAAATTCCCGGAATTTGCCGATGCCAAGGTGCATACGACGTTTTTGAACTATATACCCTGGCTGCGCCGGCATCATCAGCTCTTTCCAATCTTTCTCGGAACGCCGTTCAAGACATTCAGGATGAATCAGTACGACATCGTGATCTCGTCTTGTGCGGCGGAGGCCAAGTATGTCCGCACCGGCGAGAACACTTTGCATGTCTGCTACTGCCACACCCCGGTACGCTACTACTGGACCGACTATGAGTGGCGCCTTCAGAATATGCCTTTCGGCTTACTCAATCCGATAGCGCGCATCGTATATCCGGTTTTGATCGGGCTGCTGCGCAAGATCGACTACGCCGGGGCACAGGGGGTAGATGTCTACATTGCTAATTCCGAGCATATTAAGCGCCGCATCAAACAGTATTATCATCGTGACTCCACAGTCATCTACCCGCCAATTTCGACCGAACAGTTTCTCGATGCTCCGTCGGGGAAGCGCGATTACTACCTAGTTCTCGGCCGTCAGGTAGCCTCAAAACGTCTGGATATTGCGGTAGACGCCTTCAATGAGCTTGGATTGCCGCTGAAAGTGGCCGGTACGGGCGAGGATATTGCCGTACAGCGGCCCCGAGCTAAGGCTAACATTGAGTTTTTGGGCCGCGTGAGTGAAGAGGACAAGGCAGGGCTCTTAGCCGGAGCCAAGGGCTTCATCTTTGCTCCGGAGGAAGACTTTGGTATGACGCCCATCGAAGCCATGGCGGCGGGCTGCCCCGTAATCGCTTACGGGAGCGGAGGGGCGCTGGAGAGCGTAGTCGAGGGGGTGACCGGTACATTCTTTGGCGAGCAGACCTCGGCGTCGCTTATGGAGGCTGTGAAGCGGTTCGAGACGATGCCGTTCGACGAGGCAGTGATACGAGAACATGCAAAGTCCTTCGATGCCTCGATCTTTAGGCAAAAGATAGCTGCGTTTGTGGCGAACAGCTGGGATAAGTTTCCGGGTAAGCGCGCTTCATAGACTCTTTTGTTTGATTTTTTATCGGGTGCCCTGAACGGGGCATTCTTCTATTTGAATAGAGAGGTGTTGATCCCTCCATATACCGCCCGAATCTGTCTTACATCGAGTATATTTTCTCGGACATTCTCGGCTTTATACGCCCTTAGCCGACTCTTTTGAGGGGAAGAGGTTGTGTCATTTCGTATATACCAAACTTTGGTATATATTAAGCGGTTTAAATATACCAAAGTTTGGTATATAGTAAATACATGGCAACTCTCTACGACGAAGGCGATCATTATTCGCTAACAAAAATCGATATTCGGGTGCTGCTTGCACTGCTGGGCGGCCCGCTAAACGGCTACGAGGTGGCGCGGCAGTGCGAACGTGACCACGATTGGGGTAATCGGCCGGTCAATATAGGCTCAGTGCAGCATTCAATCAAGAGTATGTTGGCACTTATGCTCATCAAGGAACTACCGGGCCGCACAGACGGCCCCGGCAAACCGAGTCGCACATTTAAGATCACGACGGTCGGGCGGCAAGTCCTCGGCTGGGAGGTAGAGACAATGAAACATCAGCTGGAACTTATAGAAGAACGTTCTGAGTCCGCCAAAAAGCGCCCCTAAGGGCGCTTTTATCGTTCACGAGAGGGAAGGGTAAATTACTTGGCGGCTTTGGCTGTCGCCACGACGGCTTCGAAGGCCTTCGGCTCGCGGACGGCGAGGTCGGCCAAGATCTTGCGGTCGAGGATGACGCCGGCCTTCTTCATCTGGCCCATAAAGGCCGAGTAAGAGATCCCGAACGGGTTCAGCGCGGCGTTGATACGGGTAATCCAGAGCCCGCGAAGGTCGCGCTTCATGTTGCGGCGGTCACGGTACTGGTACATGAGTGCCTTGGTGACGGCCTGACGGGCCTGTTTGACGCTCGAACGACGTACGAGGCTGTAGCCTTTTGTCTGCTCTCGCAGCTTCTTGTGTTTGGCGTGGCTGGTAACGCCTCGTTTAATTCTCATAATTTACTTCCTTCTTTCTCTTCTGGTTAACGGTAGGATCCGAGCATCTTCTTGACGTTGGCGGTATCGCCAGCGGAGATTTCGAATTCTTTGACGTATTCGCGCTTAGCCGAGGTCGACTTGTGGGCGAGCATGTGGTTACGGTTGGCGGAACGACGGAGAAGCTTACCGGTGGAGGTAACTTTAATCCGCTTGGCCATTCCCTTGTGTGTCTTCAGCTTTGGCATCTTTCTTCATCCCTACTATCATATTAAGATCACGGCCGGTCATTATTGGAGATTGCTCCTGTACGGCAACGTCCGAGAGAGCTTCCATGACCCGGTCCAGAATTTCTCGTCCGAGTTGCGGGCGAGAAATCTCGCGGCCGCGGAAGCGTAGGCTTATCTTGACCTTGTCGCCCTGGTCCAGGAACTTGCGTGCCCGTTTCAGTTTGACGTCCAGATCGTGTTGGCCGATCTTGAGGCCGAGGCGAACCTCTTTGATTTCAACCTGCTTTTGATTCTTCTTGCTTTTGGCAAGCTGCTTGGTCTGTTCGTAACGGTATTTACCCCAATCGAGGATTTTGGCTACGGGAGGTTGGGCGTTGGGAGCGATTTCCGCCAGATCCAATCCCGCCTCGGCGGCGGCTGCTAACGCTTCACTGAGCGTGACAACGCCGAGCTGTGAACCATCGACATCGACCAAACGTACTGTTTGGGCAGATATTTCTCGGTTCAATCGGATTTTATTGATCTGTCGTACTCCTTCAAAAGCTCCGTAGTAATATACCAGCAATGCCTACGTAAAGTCAACGGCTCAGGTTCGAAGTCCCATCGCCAACTTCTCGGTTATAAATTTCACGCGGCGATCGGTGAGGCGGATGGCGATCGGGGTGCGTGAGGCCACCTTGCCGTCGACCATGATCCCGGAGACCGGTTTGGTCTCGATTACGACGCGAACGGCCAGGAAGCGGGTGGTAGCCTCCTCTTCGAGGGGCGACGTTCCGTGCTTGATGAGCTGCCAGAGGTAGCTGCCGAGCTGGCGTCCGCCCGGGCGATCGCTGATCGAGACCAGGAGTTTATTGTCGGCGAGGGGGTTGATGAATTTCTGATTAGCAATTGAGAGCGAGAAGAGGTCGCATTCGAGGCTGAAATCATCGTCGGCTTTGATGACGGCATGCAGGCTTTCGAACGAACGGGCAGTGCCCCAGCCGCGGCGGAGCTGAGCGATACGCGCGCGCCAGCCGGTTGCCGCGATGTCGATGCGTTTGTCGAGATCGGTCTCGAAGCCGAGAGTGAGAGTCGATAGGAAGTATTGCTGGCCGGCGGCAATCAGGCTAAACGACGACAGCCGACGGGCGGCCAAGACTTTGCACGCCTGTTGCCAGCTCTCGATTCCAAATTGACGGGCTAACCGATTATTGCTCCCCGTAGGTATTATACCGATTGCAACCTTCTCATCGCGAATGCCGTTCATAACTTCATTCACAGTATCGTCGCCGCCGACCGCCACGATCGTAGTGTGGCCTTTGGCGACCGCCTCGGCCGCCATCTTGGTGGCTTCGCCGGGTCCGGTCGTGTGAGCCCACTCGCCGCGGATACCAAGCTCATCCAGCCGCGAACGGATCTTCTCTTCGAGATGGGTGATTTGTCCGCGTCCGGCGGCGGAATTCACGACGTAGTAGTACATTGGTCCTTAATCCTCGTGATCTTCGGGAAGTCCCAGCTGCGGAGCTGAGATTACCCGGCTTCGACCTTCAAATTGGCCGCCGTTGGCAATGCTGAGGCCGGCCGACCCGACATCCCCGTGCACTTGACCGGATTCGGTGATGGAAGCCTCGCCCTGCGCCAGGATATTGCCGGTAAGAGTACCGCCAACCACAACGTTGAGAGCCGCAATATTGGCCTTAATAACGGCATTAACGCCGAGTGTAACGTCACCGACGGTCTTGATGTCGCCGGTTACCTCGCCGTCGATAAAGATGTCGCCCTCGCTGTAAAGGTTACCGGTTACAACGACTCCCGGTCCGATGATGGTGTCGGCTCCCGTTACTCCCAATGCGTCTGTGCGTCGTGCCATGATCGTAAGGCTCCTCTTAGTCGGTTTTGGTCGGTAACTCGGGTATGCGCTTCTCGGCGAGGCTCAAAGCCTGTTTTTCCTCTTGAGAGAGGCTGTATTTACTCTCACCAAAGTCAACCGGCTTCACATAGACCCGCGTACCTTGTCGACCGTGGATGCTCGTCAGAACGTAGCCTGAATTGTGGGCGTCGAGGACGGCCAGGCTGAAGCTCTGATCGCCGCCGGTATCGCCAAAGGGGTTGAAACGGATCAGGGCTATCTTCTGCGAGGCGACGCTGTTGGTGACGGAGAGCCGCTCATATTCGGTTTCGAGCTCGCTGAGGCGCATATCTACCTCGTCCACCCGCTTGAGGTGTCCGGCGAGGGTTGTCTCGAGGGAGTGTTCGCTGACGCCGCCGAGAGCGGTCTCAAAGCGGCTCGTGAGACGCTTAAGTCTGACGATCGCCACGATCGCGGCCGCTAGGCCCAGAATCCCTACAAGCAGGGCCGATATTGTAATTAACATACGCTTAAAAACATCCGTTTCTTCGTTTTTAAGTATGCTACAATACGCACATTATGGCAAAGAAGAAGAATCAGTCGAAGAAGCATCGCTTCAAATACACCGAAGCACCAACTGAATCCGCAACCGCTGTCGGTACGCCGGCCGACGAAGCTAAGGCCAAAACCGTTTCGGCATCGGTTCGCCCGAGCCAGGATTCAGAGCGTGACTTCTCCTACGTATCGCGAGACCTCAGGCGTATCGCAGTTTTGGCCGTGTGCTTGGTACTGCTCGAGGTAGGCTTGGCGTATATGTTCAATCACACCGGACTCGGTTCGACGGTCGACAACCTCATTAAGCTCTAGCCCGATACTGCAGCGCCTCGGTGAAGTGGGGAAGTTGGATATCGGCCGATTGTTCGAGGTCCGCAATCGTGCGGGCGACCTTCAGAACGCGGTTGTATGATCGCGCGGAGAGCCGCAGTTGACCGACGGCTTGCCGGGCCAAATTTGTGAGCTCGGATGTGAGCTTGCAATAGGTACGAATATGAACATTGGTCATTTGCGAGTTGGTTTGGACCGCGGGCTCGTGCTCATAGCGTGCCGCCTGCAACCGGCGCGCCTCCAAGACCCGCCGGGCGGTTATCGAGCTTGGCTCGGAGGCTTGCCCGGCTATTAGCTGGTCGCGGTCCACGCGGGCAACGTCGACGCAGAGGTCGATGCGGTCAATGAGGGGCCCCGAGATGCGCTGCTGATAGCGGATAACCTGAGCCGGAGTGCAGGTGCAGGCCTGCAACGGATCGCCGGCGTAGCCGCAAGGGCAGGGGTTACGGGTTGCCACGAGCATAAAATCGGCGGGGAAGGTGACCGCACGCAGAGCCCGGGCGACCGTAACCTGCCCGTCTTCGAGGGGCTGGCGGAGTACTTCGAGGACACTGCGGGGAAATTCGGGCAGTTCATCGAGAAAAAGCACGCCGCGATGGCTGAGGCTGATCTCGCCGGGCCGCGGAATCGCACCTCCCCCGATGAGTGCAACGCTGGAGGCGGTATGGTGGGGCGCCCGGAAGGGACGTTCGCGGATAACCCCGTCGGCGTTGAGTCCCGCCAGGCTATAGATGCGGGTGACCTCGATCATTTCCGGGAAGGTGAGCGGCGGCAGGATGCCCAAAAGGGCCTTGCTGAGCATGGTTTTGCCGGATCCGGGAGGGCCGGACATGAGTATATTGTGGCCGCCGGCGGCTGCGATCTCCAAAGCGCGCTTAGCCTGCTGCTGGCCGTAGATCGAGGAGAGATCAGTGCAGGATTGAGGCGAAATTGAATGGTGTTCCGTAGCTATATTTACAACACTTATGGTTAGTTCGCCGACCAGATGGCGGTATAATTCGTGGAGCGATTGAACCGGATAGACCGCAATATCTCCGAGCAGGGCGGCCTCTTCGGCATTATCAGCCGAAACATAGACCGATTTGTAGCCCAGCGTCGCTGCGAGCTGGGCGGCGAGCAGCGCTCCGCGGACAGGGCGCAACGTACCGTCCAGCGCCAGCTCACCTAGAAATATCGCCTCGTTTACGGAGCTTTGCTCAATCTGGCCGCTCGCGACGAGTACGGCGACGGCCATCCCCAGATCGTAGCCGGTTCCGTCTTTCGGCAGATCGGCCGGGGCGAGGTTAAGGGTGAGGCGTTTCTGGGGCAAAACCAGGCCGCTGTTGCGAATAGCGCTGCGAACGCGCTCCTTGGATTCATCGATGGCCTTGTCGGCGAGGCCGACGACTACAAATCCAGGCAAGCCGTTGGCTAAATCGCACTCAATATCGACCATATGTCCTTCGAGACTCAACAGGGCGGCAGCGTGAATATGGGCTAGCATGATTGACTCCGGTAAAATATAATTATCTCCCAACTCACCTCATTACGTCGATAATACCGAACACAAGCCGAACAGTCAAGCGGAATTTGATAAAGCATAGCGTTATTGTTGTCAGTAGTTATTGACTTTCGTTGCATAAATCAGGTATACTGTACTACATGAATGAAGAGCAGCTAATCTCCCATATTGAAGAACTCGGCCTCTCCAACAAGGAGGCGCGCGTCTATGTAGCCTGTCTTAAGACGGGCGCCGCTTCGGTCCAGCGCATCGCCGACCAGTCGGGCATAAAGCGCGTTACGACTTACGTAATCCTTGAGTCGCTGGTCGGTCTCGGCCTCGTGTCGCAGGCGATCAAAGGCAAGAAGACGCTCTTTATGGCTGAAGATCCGTCAAATCTCCGCCGCATCATTGAGAAGCGCGAGCAGGAACTGGCCGAGCAGAAGGTCAACTTCGAGCAGGCGTTACCGGGTCTGCTCGGGTTGAAATTGCTGCCGCAAGACACCCCGAACGTGAAGTTTTACGATAGCGTCGACGGTATCAAGGGCGTTATGAAGACATTTCTGGCCATTCACAAAAAAGACGCCGCCGGCGGTATCTACGGCATCACCAATGTCGATCAGCTCTATGTATTCTTCCCTGAGATCCGGTCCAGCGGCGGCAACCCGGCCCGCATTAGCGAGGGCGTGCATAGCCAAATTATTTATACGAGCAGCGAGGGGCCGATCTACAAAGGCACCGATGAGGCGAGGAACCGCGAGTCGCGCTGGGTACCGGCCGATAAGTATCCGTTGACGAGCGATATTACGATTGTCGGCAGCCACATTATTATGCTTTCACTCACCGGACCGCAACCGATCGGCATCACGATCGACAGCCGCGATATAGCCTTGGGGCTTACGGCTTTCTTTAAGCTGGCTTGGGAAGCGGCTGAACAATATAACAAATAAGCGTTCACTTATAACGTTCCCCTTTGTACTCATGAACCGTTGACCAAAAACCAACTATATGTTAGATTGGTTGTGTTCACGCACCACGAAACGTGGTGCCTGAGACTTGGACCGCGTCCGCGGCCTCGACCTGCACCAGGCGGCGATCGAAGGAGAGAGAGATGGGTAACTGATGTTCATCATCAGATTTATTCGACCCTCTGTCTCCCTGGACTCTGCCAAGCGGCTGATGTAGCTGCGTCAGGCAGAGACTTGGGGACACCATGCTTTGTGAGCCCTTACCCCAAGTCGGGGCTCGCAAAGGGGGAACGCGGACTGCGCAGTCCTAGATCCCGTATCCAAGTAGGCGAGGTCGGTAGACCTACCTCCACGTCGGCGCTGTCGGCCTCGTCTACTTGCATTTCAGCCCGATCCTCTTACGAGAGGGTAATTTCGCCCCCATCTTGGATCCCAAGATGGGGTCTTTTCGTATCAGAGCCGGTTGTTGTACCAAAGGGCGGCATACTCGGGCAAAACGGGATTGGTAATTATACCGGTGCCCATTTCGGCGCCGGCGTACTCTTTGTGGCGGCGAGGCTCCAGTTTGATGATCAAGTGATGGTTGAGGCCGTCGATTGCTTCCTGGATGTGGTAATTGAAACTCATATTGGCACTGTCGAGGCGGGCCGCGACGTGGCGGAGACTGCTGGCGAGCGAGTGCAGCTCGCCGACGCCAAGTTCATTAAACAAGCTTACGTGACGGCGCGGCATAAACCAGACTTCATACATGTGCGCCGAGGCGTAGGGAGTAACGGCCACCAGATGCTTATCGGCATAGATAACCCTGACCTTTTGCGACTCCTCCCATTGCACCACGTCGCAGATGGCACAAGATCCGTTCTCGGCGTAATAATGGGTGAAAGCGTCGCTCTCGGCGACAATGCGCGGCGGTACCAGCGGCAAAGCATATATCTGGCAGTGCGCATGGGAGACACTCGCTCCGGCGATCGGTCCGTCGTTCTTGAAAACCAAGACGTAGCGAATGCCGGGGGTAGCCTTGAGAGCGGTTAGGCGCTGACGGTAGGCTTCGAAAATCAGTTCGATATTCTCGAGACTGAGCTCGGAGAATTCGCGGTCGTGGTCGGGGGTGTTGATGACGACCTCAGTCGTTCCGTATGCCTTGGGATTATTGAAGTTCAGTTGCGAGAAGAGGTTGGTCACGACCTTGACCTGCCAATTCTTGGGTCCGGGTTGGGCAAACTTGCTAGGCTCGGCATTGTTGCAGAACGGACAGTGGGGGTTTGGGATCTTGTGAGGCTCGGGCTCAGCTGATCCGGAAAAGGCATCCGGGCGCTGGTTTCGCCTGGGCGCCATAATCACATATCGATCGAGATAGTAGTGCTTACGTATCTCGGAGCTAGGGGTTTCGGGATTCGATGGTGGCAGCTTTGGTTTCACGATGGCGCTCAATAGTCTCCTCGTATAAGCGTAACAACTTAACGGCCTGATTGGTAGCGCTAAACTCGGCCGCCAGGTCGGCGCTGCGGCGTCCCATCTCGAGGCGGACCTCGTCGTCAGCCAAGACATGATTAATTTTGGCGGCGAAGTCACGGGCGGTCGGCTTGGCGAAGAAGCCGTTGTAGCCGTCACGCACGATCTCGGTAACCGCCGGGTCGGTCATCACAATCGGGAGGCCGGAGCGGGCGGCTTCGTTGAGCACCAGTCCCTGGGTGTCCGTCATTGAAGGAAAAGCGAAGACGCTGGCTATGGCGTAGAGGGCGCCAAGTTTGGAGTGGTCGACGTGCCCGGCAAAGGTTATGCGGTCGCCGTAGACGGTGGCCGCGGCTTGGTTCTTGAAGGCCTGAAGATCTTCGCCGGTACCGGCAATGAGAAGTTTGGCGTGCTCGTTCTTGGTTGCGATGCCGTCGAAACTGCGAATAAGCAATCCAAGGTTCTTTTCGGTTCCTATTCGCCCGACAAAGAGGACGGTTCTATCGGCCGGGGAGATATGATAGTGTTTTCTGGCTTCGGCAATTTCTTTAGAATTCGTTGTAATTCTATCAACACCTGTGGGCAGCACGACGAGCCTCGACTTCGTACCCCAGCCCTTGAGCTGATCCCTGATTTTTACTGATGGCGTTATGACGACGTCGCAGTAGTTATGGATCATGGTCACGCTGCGCGCCACGATCTTTTGGTTCCAGGCATCGACGTTGCGCTCGGGCTTAATAGCCGACAGACCGGTACGGAAGTCGGCCATGCCGCCGCCGGTGAAGGCCGGGGCAAGCAGCGAGAGGGCGATGGTACCGGGCAGGACCTGGGGGTAGTGCTTTACGTACTCGAAGAGGTCGGTGTGGTAGGTAGTTATGAGCGGGATGTTGTTGCGCATGGCGAAGTAAGCTCCGAGCAAACCGACCTGGGACGGTGTGTGGTAATGGATGACGTCGAGCTTGAGCTTCTCGATTTTGCGCAGAGCCTGGGGCGGGAAGTAGAAACTGGTCAGGTAGTCCTCGAAGAAGAGTCCTTTGACGGCCGGGAAACGGATGATGCGCTTGTGGGGTTCCTTGTAGCGGAGGTTCGGCTTGGGCGCAAAGATATAGACTTCGTGGCCCATGGCCTCGAGTTCGGTACGGAAGGTTTCGATGGAGAAGGCGATACCGTCGGCGCGGGGCAAGTACATGTCGCTGAAGAAGCCTATCCTCATGCTCTGTCCGTACGGTGCTTAACGGCCCGTTTATAGGCGGTTTCATACTTTTCAAACGTCACATCGGTGCTGTGAAGTGACTGAACAATATTCATACTCTCTTTGGAGAATGAGCTCATTAGTGCTTTGTCGGGCAGTAATTTATTGACTCGTTCGGCCAGAGCCTTGAAATCATCGCGTGGAAACAGGAATCCGTTCTGGTCGTCGTGACAAAGCTCCTTGAGGGCGGCGACATCGACCGAAATGATTGGCAAGCCGGTGGCCATGGCTTCGAGCGTAACGATCGACTGGAGTTCGGCCGGGGAAGATATCACGAAGACGCTGGCGGCGTTGTAAATGACGGGCTTTTCGTCTTCATCGATATAGCCGGTAAAGATTATGTCATCTGCCACACCCAATTTATTGGCTTGCGCCTTCAAATCGTTCATCGCTTTGCCGGAACCGACCATCACAAGCTGCACATTCTGTTGTAATTTAATCAACGGTAAGGCGGAAATAATGAGGTCAAGCCGCTTTTCGCCGTCGAGCCGGCCCACGTAGATAAGCACTGGGCGGTCGGTAGCGATCTGGTACTTGGCCGCGACGGCGCCGGTGTCCTGCCGGGGGTGGAAGACCTTGGTATCGATGCCGTTGGAGATCGGCTCGTGCGGAGCCTTAAGGCCGTGGTCGACCAAAAGCTTCACGGCGGTGGGGGTCGGCGAGGTTACAAAGTCTGCACGGTTATGGAACCAGACGAGAAACGACCAGATAAAGCGTTCGAGCGGCTTATACACAAAATCGGTGCCCTTGAGATTAAGCAGGGCGTTCTCCGGCATGAAGTGGTTGGTGGCGAGGACCGGAATCTTGAGCAGTCTGGCCCAGAACATCGTAAACAGCCCCATCCAATAGGCGTTATGAATGTGGATTACGTCCGGGCGCTCGGCACGGATGACCCGGTAGGCTTTGATGAAGGGGAAGAGGCTCACCTTGTATTTACGGTTGGCCAGAAACAGCACGCCCTTTTCGCGGTGGATGACATAAGGACCGTCCTGCTCGTCGTACGACTTAAATTTGGGGCCGGGTGCCCAGACGCTCACCTGATTGCCTCGCCCGATGAGCCCCAAGACCAAACGCCGCTCAAAGAGGGCGCCGCCGTCGGCGTTGGGCCAGTAACTTTCGGTCACCACAAGCACTTTCATAGGAGTCATTATAGCAAAGTGCTTCAACAATACCCACACCAGGCCAATCTGAACGACCCCCTGATCCTTGGAGGTCGTTCAGATTGGGATTGATTGTGTTGGATCGGAAGGTTTAATCTTCCTCGATAATTTTCTCATCGATAGAATCATCGCCCAGCCGCTCACGAAAGCCCGGCTCGATGTCCTCAATCGGCTCGTCGTCCATCAGGCTGTCGGTGTCGAGCTCCGGCTCGGGGGCATCCTCCGTGGTAAGGGAGTCTTTATCTCCGGGCGTTTCGATCCGCTCGCCAAATTCGTCGACGTAGAAGTCGGAACCATCGTCCGGGTACAACCCGCTGTTTGATACATCAGCCATGCCAATCTCCTCCTTAGTGCTCTCATGCTACCCTGACGCGTCGGGAGGGGACTATGGAGGGGATTACGAAAATGCTCGTGTCTCGCGGATGGTTTTTGGAGATATTGTAGAGTTGATTACAACAATGCTTATGCTTAATGGAGAGTAATTGACCGAGTAATAGCTGGGTTGTCACCCTGAGCTTGTCGAAGGGTCTAGATTAATTCATTTATAGATATTTATTACTTTTGCCACCAAAAGTAACCAAAATTGCTGGGCCAAATATCTCCTTGAGACCAGCTGACGTATCGTTCAGCGACCGACAGAATCGACCCCGTTGAAGTCGTCGAGGACGACGTCTTTACGGGGATTGTCCCTCACTTATCTAATTGAGGTTCGGGCTATTCTGCCGGTTATTCGCTGACCGCTAAGCCATCTGCTTCAGGGAGATATTTAACGCCCAGACCCCGCCGCGGGGCTGCTTGGTCGGGATCCCCAGGGGATACAGGCAATGCTTCAAGGACTAGTAGCATCCCCTGGGGACTTTACCGTAGTTGTCATCCTACGGCTTTACCGGAGGTTCGTTGAGCCGTCTCTGGACTAGAATTTTGAGGCCAAATGTGCTACAATTCTCGAGTATTTAAGGCAGGATTGTCGTAAATATGATCTCAAAATTTTGGGGCTGATCAGCTTCGACGTTGGGACTTTTACAAGCTATGTGCGCAGGTCGTTTTGCACGCGTAACGTGCTACAACTTACCTCAATTGGCAAGTTTTTTGCGCAGGTGAAGGCAGCTTTTAGCTCACCTTCATTTGCACCAGCTTACGCCTAAACAACATAAGCCATCGGCACCTGACTCCAGATGGGGGTTCGCCGGTGTTATATTATCTGGACGCTCCGAGCAGTAGACCTCTGCTGCCCGGCTAAGATGTGAGGTTGCTCTAGCGGAGAGTCTGTTCGTTCATGGCCGCTAGCTAAGATTTAAGACGGACTAAACCTGTAGTGCACTCGCGAGTAACCCGGCGGACCGGGGTGCAATTCCCCGCAGCTCCACCATTAAAACCCGACTAAGTGTCGGGTTTTAATGTAGGCGTTACAACAGAATCAGCCGGCATCCGACCTCATAGGCCGCTTATAATGAATCTACCTGACCTCCGAGGTCGGGAATAGAGTTCGGGCTATGTACTTACCTCTCAGGGCAGCTTACGGATGTTCCCGCAAGGCTTTAACTCAATTATACTCAAGTTAGCGTAGATATTACTATTGACAAAATAACCTTATTATGCTAATATGTACACACTTCGTTGAGGTGGGTAACAACTCACTCATTTCCGAGGTACTTTAACAAGTTCTCTGTTACCAGCTCCTTTGAGGAGTTGTGGTGAGCAGCCGGTTCATGATGTATTTCGTGCTCTTATTGTTTACCATGACCACTCATGTCCACCCCGGACCAACCAGAGGAGCAATCCATGAACAGCACCATCACCAAGCGTTACCGCGTCATTGCCACGACCACCATCGGCTTCGTCGACCCCAAGGTTGACACTATCGTGAAGTGGGAGGGCACCGACACCGATGAGCTGAGCCGAGAATACCCGCCCAGCGACATCATGTTCGCCGACCCGCTTGACCAGAAGGAAATCGAGGATGGATTCATCATCACTCGCTTCGCCTTCGAGCAGCAGCTCACTGACGGCTCCTGGGAGCAAATCGACGACCCCCGTCGCCGGCTCACCCCCATTACCACCTACGAGCGTGCCATCGACGAGGAGAACCGCCGCCTGTATCCTGGTGACTACATCACCGAGTGCCAGGACTGCGGCTACGACGATTGTCGCTGCGACGACAACAGTGTCGACTGCACTGCGTGCAACGACAACGGGTGCGCCAAGTGCGACCCCGACTGGTGCACGGCATGCGACAACAACGGGTGCGCCAAGTGCGACCCCGGCAACGTCTGCCCGTCGTGCAAGCACTACGTCTACGGCGAATCGCTGAGCATCGGCTCCGGTCTGTGCCAGAACTGCGAGATCAACGAGCGGCTCTGCACACAGTGCGGTTACAACTCCCACAACGGCGAAGACCGCCTCTGTGGCAGCTGCCGCTCCGACAACGAGTGGGAAGCCGCCCTCAAGTGCAGCAACTGCTACAACGCTGTCGTTGCCCAGGAAGGCGACAACTGCCCGGCCTGCCCGGCCTGCCAGGCCATCCTGGACACCCAGTGCATCTACTGCCAACGCGACGTTGCCGACGGTGACGACAAGCTGTGCAGTGACTGCCGAGAGTACGTATCCGACCTGGACAAGTACTACGGCTGGTGGCGTCGGGCGCTTCGTGCGTGCAAGTTCTGGCGCTAGAGCGACAGAGAACTGCATCCGGGAGGGTGGACGGGTGAAGGACGCATCCGCGTTCGCAATATCACTCGTTCCACCTTCCCGCAGTTCCCCAAGTGCATCTGTTTCAGATGTGTTTAGTGAACTGAATAGGGGTAAAGAAATAGGTAAATAACGGTAAAACTATTCGCTCCAACTCGGCGTGTAACTGAGTGGCTCGATAGTCATTTCTTCTGACTCACCATAGAAAACTAAAGGCCCCGCCTCTTTTTCGAGCAGGGCAGTCAGCTGCCGCTCGAGCTGTTTAAGCCGTTCGGCTGGTATGTCGCTTAAAATTACAGCCGTCCAGCTCCTCTCGGTCCTTCTGGAGCCGTTTGCCGAGGACAATCAGCCGGTGTTGCTTGGATGCCCAACCAAACACCTGGTAACAATCGGGTGTTTGGTTTATGTATCAAACGACCTCTGAGGTCACCTAGGAAGGATGTCTGCCCCCCCCTGATATAATTGACTCAAAGGAGCGGCGATGGGGAAAGTTACGGCGATTGATACGATTCTGCTCAAAGCGGTCAATGCCAGCTCGGAGAGCATTGTGGTGACGGACCCGAACCAAGAGGGTAATCCGATCATCTTTGCCAACAAGGTCTTCGAAGAGCTGACGCAGTACTCCATGGACGAGATCATCGGGAGCAACTGCCGCTTCCTGCAGGGTGACGACCTGGATCAACCGGAAATCGCCCGCATACGTTCAGCCGTCGGTTTCGGGACCGAGGTCAAGGTAACGCTCCGCAACTACCGCAAGGACGGCACCATGTTCTTAAACGAACTGTCGATTTCGCCGGTCCACGACGCGCAGGGGCGGCTGAAGTACTTCATCGGGGTTCAACGGGTCGTCGGGAGGTAGAATTGTCCATAATCACAACCGAAGCAAACAATCAGCGATACGGTTTGTGAGGTGCCTCGCGATTGGCCGGTATAATTTTGTTACTTAAAATTTTAAGATTATAGTAAGATATTTTTTCGCCGGACATCCGAAGATCTGACGAGCCATACAGGGTAATATTCACTGATAAATAAGGAATGTGCAGTATGGAATCTTCTAAAGGAATCGGAGCAATGTCGATTATAGCCTTTGTGCTGGTAGTCGTCGGCGGGCTTAACTGGGGGTTGGTCGGGTTGTTTGAATTCAACCTGGTAACCTACCTCTTCGGCGAGGGCAGCGCTTTGTCGAGATTAGTCTTCGTATTGGTGGGATTGTCGGCCGTATATCTGGCGGCGGCGGTGCCAATGATGTTGCGGCGGGGCATACCCCAGGCCGTTCAGCCAACCCGCTAGTGGGCAATATGCTTAACTGACAAGCCGAGCATTCGCACTGACGGCTTACACTCAATAAATACCCGGCAACGACCGGGTATTTCTTCGTTTAATGCAGGTTAGTGAGTAAGAACGGTCTAAGAATTCGTTGTAACAAACACTACAAACAGATTAATTATCAGCAGAAAAGAATATGACCCCGCTTGTGCGGGGCCAGTCGGTTATGGGCAGGTACGGGGAGAAGAGCGGCTCGACGTCCGGTTCGGTGCGCGGCCCGCTGATCACGAGCCTGCCGAGCCGATAACGAGGTCCGGAAGGCACGTTGGCATCGCACTCGGTGCGGACCGGGCAACTGCCGCAGGCGAGCCCGAAAGCCTCGATGTCGGTAGTTTAGTTCCAATCCGGCTCGTAGGCAATTTGCACCGTACTTCGGGCGTTGTAGCTGCCGATCTGCAGCGTCCGGTTACCAGGATTACGCCGGCGCAACGTTCGGGACAGTATCCATAGCGCATCGGCAAACCGATTGCCGTCCAGTCCGTGTCTGAGTTGGTAGTCCAGGTACAGATCCCGAAGCAGCGCTTGGATGGCTTCGAACTCGCGGTCCGACTTCGCTATGAGGAGATCGCCGTCGCTGCGGCGCAGGATCCCGGTGGCGATTGCCACCCGCTGCAGGTGGAAGTCCACCGGCGGCGGGAATGGGAACGGCGTGATGAGATTCTCCTCCATGAGGAAGTAGAGCAGCATGCTCACCATCTTGGAGCGGAAGCCGATGAAGCCGTCGCCATTACTCTGGTGCAGACGGCGTTTGGCTTCCTCGAAGTCCGTAACTCCATCCAATATATTGAGTACGTTGCCGTCCCACCGGTCGATGAGGCGTTGCGCATTCTCAATCCACCCCGGGGCGGATTGATGCATGCCCAGACTCACCCTAGTCAGCAGCTCGACGATGCGCTTGGGCTGGAGTTGGGCGGCATCGCGGACGTTGAACGGGTTGCGACAACGGCGCGGTGCCAGGTATTCGTAGAGCACTCCGAGCTGTTTGGCGGCATCGGTGCTGTTGACCCCGCCACGCATCCAGAGGCAAACGACCATCCAGTACCAGGCTTCTTCGGCTCCGCATCGCTTGAGCGAGGACGGTATGAATTGCTGCGGCAGCATTGTGAAGGCATGCTTGTAGGGGTATTGGCCGGATGCGTAGCGTTCCCAGATCTTACCGAGGACCACCTCGGCTCGAGGCTGGTCAACGGTATAGATCATGGTTTACTCCCTAGCTGAAGGTTCGGACAGGGCCTAGCTTATAGTCAGCCCGGACATACGTCAAGACGCGGTATCAATCCAGTAACACTTGCGGCAGAAATCGTTGTAATTATATCAACAAAAGCATCCCCGTAATTGATTGCCAGCTATCGTCAGTCCGAGCATAGCTTTAGTTTTTTGCTGTATGCGCGTAAGATACACTCGATAGCGGCTATGGCGCCGCCAGGCGTTTCCAGCCCTTTGATACCGACCCGAGAGGCAAACATGACCCGAAAAGTAACCGTTGCGGGCCTCGCCGCCGGGGCACTGGTGACGGCGGGGATCGCGGCCATTGAGAGCTACCGACTCGGCCACAAGCTCACCGAAGAGGAGCATGATCATCTGCACGGACTGGTGAAGTGGCTTCATGCCGTGGATGACGGATCCGATACGCCTGATCATCTCCAGCTGGTACGTTTTTGGGGCAGGCTCAAAGACCGGGGTTTTATAGCACCGGGACGGTTGGCGTCACTCGTCACCCAGTTCCGAATCGGAACGTATCTGGACGATCAGGTGGTTAACTTCATTGAGTCCGAACTCAGACGAATTGAGGATCGGTCGGATCTGGATCATCTGGCTTAGCCGCCGGGCGGTCCGATAATACCGTGCAGTTCGTTCGCCCTCACGGGCGGGGCATGACGCTCCTTCCGTGGGGGCGTTTTGCTATTCTAAAGCCCGAGTCGATGAGCGATCGCCTCTACGCGGTCGACGTAACTCCATGAATGGTTATAGCTGTACAGCGCATTGCGAATTCGTCCGCGGTCGGCGCCGCCCGCAGCCAGATACCGTCCGGCCGAATACATGGCGTCGTCCAGATCGGTGATGTCACGCGTGCCGTTGCCGTCGCCATCGACCGCGTAGGTACGAAAGGTTGCCGGCATGAACTGCATCGGACCGGTAGCGCCGGCGGAGGAGCGGCGTGAGGTACTGCCGGCTTGGTTGGTTTCTACCTTGTGGACAGCGGCCAACAATTGCCAAGGGGCACCCGTATGTGTCTGTACGGCCAGGTAGAGGGCGGCATACTCCGCGTGCAGTCCGGCTTGCGTGAGCTTGGCCGTAGCTTCCGCGACCGGGTCGGAGGCGGGCGCCGGCACGGGAGCAGGGGAGACAGCTACTGCCTTGGCAAGGGGCTTGGTACTCACCCGAGCGGGCGTAATGCGCGTGGCGGGCTTGGCGGCTAAGGCGTCGTGAGTAAACTGGCAGACGTTGAGGGTGAGTGCCATCGCTAGGCTGATGATTACGGCTGTTTTGAGGTCGATTTGGGTCACGGGTTATGGTCCATCTTTTTGTTGGCGATGAAACATTGTCTGCCCGAAGCGATTATTCGTCAACCTTAAGCGAAACCACTACTGATTGCCTGCCTATTTACAGATACGTCATGCTCAATTACGCTAATGCCACTCGTACGTTCACATATCTCCCGTCGAAGGGGGGAATGATGCTCAAATCGGATCAGACCGAAGGATCTCTTGCGGCCTGCGCCGCAGTCCGACCGGTTTGCGTCAAGCACGAATGCGTCCAGCCTGCCGGCGAGGATGGTGTACATTGCGAAGACCATCGGTTTGAGCTCTCGCTGGACTTTCATGAGACGACCGCTGCGTAGAGAGGCGATGGGATCCTATGACGACGGGTATCTGGGACGATGAGGTTGCAACGTTTGAAAACGTATTGCGGCTGATCCGCAGCGAGCTCCCGATCGAGTACGTCGGATGGCGGATAGCGGGCCGCGCCGAGGATCGTTTGGCAGATAGGATTTTATTCGGGATTGCCGGTTTCTGGGCTCATGATACTCTGGTGACGAGTCGGCGCGACGACGGGACCACCGAGTTGATAGTTCACAACGACGGCACCCAGTACAATACCGGCATCATTGTGATTTCCGGGGAGGAAGGCGACGTTCAAGAGCGGATGCGGCTCGTAAAGTCGAGCATCGTAAAAGCCGAACTGCCTCCCGAGGCAATTGAGGCGTCCGTTGAAATCTGCGAATACTGGTCTGAGATCGGTCCGGACGAAAAGTCAGCGATCGGCGAGCATGCCATCATCGAGGCGCTCCTCAACGGAGTACCGCTAGTCTTCATGACTTTCAATCGAGTTGTGAGTACAAACTCCATTTACGGCGTGCTCTGGCACCCACGCACCTTCACCCCTCAGGACAGCTTGGCGCACATCCAGGACAGAGTTCAGGATTACGTTTACGCCGAGATGACCGCCAGTCTTTAGTCCTAGTTCCTTGCCCCGCTGCATAGCGGGGCATTATTATGTCCGCCGGCCCGATGTGCGGGCGCAGTCGAAATGTTACTATGGTTACCAGATAAGGAATCAAAACACCCATGGCCATCTACTATACCGACGGCAGCTGCGAACCCAACCCCGGAACCGGCGGTTTTGCCGTTATCAAAGACATGAAGCCCTATATTCTCGACGGGGAAGACGAGCCGACTACGAATATCCGCATGGAAGGACTGGCACTGATCGCGGCGCTCAAAGACGCCGGCAGCGAGCCGGCCGTCATCCATACCGACAGCGAGTTTTGGATAAACGTGATCACCAAATGGGCGCCTGCCTGGGAGGCCAACGGTTGGCGCAAGAAGGGCGGTGAGATCAAGAATCTCGACATCGTGCGCGAGGTGACACCGCTCTACCGGGCATCCAAGGCCGAGCTGGTGTGGGTGCGCGGTCACAATGACGATCCGGGCAATGAACTGGCTGATCACTGGGCCAATGAAGCACGCAAACAGCAACTCGCCAAACGTCGGTAGCAACTCGCATCCGATACAGCATGTGGTTAATAAAGTTGTAAGATATACAACGTTATTATATCGCCAAGGCAACATGCAGTCATTTGCAGGCCTGAACACCAATATGCGTCAGATCGGTTAAATACCTTGGAAAAGGGATTTACTACCATCAGATTTCGATAGTGTGAATCGTTCGGCGGTGTGGGGCGAAGTATGTCATAATTGCACCTAGAATTGAGCCAACGATGAATGAACCCCTAAGTACCGAACAGCGTGAAGCGATCGACAAAGATCGCAACTGTATGAGCAAACTGACCTGGGCGACCGAAGAGCAAGCCCGGGCGGCTGCGAGTTATGCCAAATGGCAGTACGGCGGGGACGATTCGAAACCGAGACCTTATAGGTGCCGGCATTGCCTGAAGTGGCACCTGTCTCGGGACTATCGAGACGCCGACTAAAGCCTAGGCGGCGAGCCGGTCCTTGAGGAGTTCTTTGGCCACCACCTGAAGCGTTGCCGCGGCCGGGATGGCGATCAGTGCGCCGACGATACCCGCCATGGCTCCGCCCAGCAGGATAGAAACCAAAACGATGAGCGGCGATATTTCCACGCTCTTGGAGTAGACCATGGGGTTCAAGACGTTATTTTCCAGCTGCACATATAGGATCGTGAATACGGAGAAGACTATGGCGGTCGTAACTTCGCCGGAGAGCAGACTGATGATCGCGACGATCACGGCGCCAATCGTGGAACCGACCAACGGTATCAAGTCGATTAATCCGACGACTAAACCAAGCGGAAGCCAATACGGGCTGCCCATGACCCACAGGACAATCGCGCTGCTTACGCCAAAGACTACGCTCAAGATGAGATTACCGACGACGTAACCCGTAATTATGACGTAAACTTTGCGGCCGATTTTCGCGGCCCGCTCGCGATTTTCCGGCACGATGATTCTTAAGGCGAGTGCCTTCAACGACTTGCCCTCGACCGTCATAAAAAATATGAGCGTAACTATTGCAACCAAGGCGATAACGCTGTTGATGGTCGCCATGAGAATACCGACCAAGGCGCCGCCGATGGCCGAGGCCGAGAGGACGATATTGGATATATTTGCCTGGATGTACTGATCGATGTCGGACTGCGTGAGGTTGATGTTCTGGGCGATCGGCGTGTTGGTCAGGAACTTGGATGCCTGGTGGATTAGGTCGGGAATGCTGGCAATCAGGCTGGATGTTTGTTGGATCAGCGGAGCGAGAAAGAGATACGCTAGGATAGATAGGCCGACCGCCCCGGCGGCTAACACCGTGATGGCGGCTAGGGAAATATTGTTTTTGGGCATGTAGCGTGACACCCGATGAACGAGCGGGTTGATGGCGACCGCAAAGAACGCCGCGATACCGATCCAGAGTAACGGCTCGCGAGCGAGGTAGAACAGGTATAAGACGGCAAAGACGCTGACGATGATGGCCGTAGCGAGAACGACCCGGTTGATAAAGAATTTGGTATTCATCTGCGAGATGCCTCGGTTGTTCGATTTGGTTTAAATAATGCCATTTGTCGGGACTTAACTCAAGCCTATTATGTTTTTGAAAGTGCATTGTCGCACGGCTGCGGTATGCGGTAAACTTGATGGAATGCGTGTAAGAACTGTGATTATAAGTAGCCTGGTAGTGGTCACCGGGGTAGCAGCCGGCTTCGGGGGTATCTGGTATGCCCAGAGTCAGGCGGCGGAATCGAACCCGGTCGCAGCCAGCAACGGTGGCTCCGTACCGCTGAGCATTTCCGAGAGCTCGTCACAAACCGTACCGCTCAGCCAGTTTGACGCATCACCGTCGCAAACAGGAAATAATACGGATAATACGCAAAATAATACAGGAAATAGCCTCAAAGTGAATGACAATACTCAAAATCCTAGCAATAATTCAAATGCCCCCCAAACATCATCTGCCGCCCCTACGCTGGCCGAGCTGGAGCAATATGATACGTCGTATAGGGACAAGGACTCAGCCTTTTTCGGCGATCTTAAGGTTGGCGACGGCGAAGAGGCGGTCAGCGGCAAGACTATCGTTGTCGATTACCGCGGTTGGCTGACCGACGGCCGGATATTTGACGAGTCGTACCAGACGGGCAAGCATTTCGAGTTTGTACTGGGTAAGCAGCAGGTAATTACCGGTTGGGAAGAAGGTATCGCGGGGATGAAAGTTGGCGGCAAACGGCGCATCATCGTACCCCCATCGGTCGGTTATGGCGCGAAGGCGGTCGGACCGATTCCCGCCAATTCGTTGCTCGTTTTTGACGTTGAATTGCTCGACGTTCAGCCGACAAGTCGGTAATTAATGGAATTTTGCCTACCAAAGGTGATTTTATAAGAGAGTATAGCTGACGGTTCTCGGCCGGAAGAGGAGGTAGATCTCCCATATGACGGCCAGCAGTACGAGGGGCTGGAGGGCAAAATGGAGACCCGCAAGCGTCAGGCTCAAGGTAGTTCCGATTGCCATCACGACGCCGGCGCCAAGGGCCATCGGCCAACCCCAGCCGTAGTTGCGCCAGAGTCCGACCGAGCTCAAGACAAACGCCAAGCCAATGACGACCAGAAAAACCCCTATCGAGCGAAAGTCGGTTATGGGCAGACCATCCAGTAGACGGTTCGAAAGCGCCAGAGACGCTCCCGATGAATCAGCCATGAGTACCGTACCGTAATACAAGCTTACGAGCCCCATCACCGTGTTCAGGACGGCAAGGAGGACAACGGCGAATGGGCGGTAGTCGGCAGGTGTTTTCATTCTATGTGCATTATACCCCAACCGGTGCGGTATAATGACTCTATGAATAATAACCAGCAGCCGCGCAAAGTGCATTACGACGAGGCTGATGAAACTTTTCCCCCGTCCGCAACGCCGACTCCGTCCGTGGCTCAGCCCAGTCCTCCGTTACCGCCACCCCGCCCCCACAAGCGCCATTGGGGGCGCATAGCCGGTGCGATTGTGCTTCTGATATTGTTGGGGCTTGGTATATATGTGGCTGTCTTGATCAAAAACGTTGCAAAAATATCAACATCTCCTTTTACATTAACGCCTTTGGCAGCGGATTCCACCGGTCGTACCAACGTATTGTTGCTGGGCGAAGGCGACGCGGGTCACGCGGGTGAAGGTTTATCCGATACCATGATGCTGCTCAGCATCAATAAGCCCACGAATCAGACGGCCCAAGTCAGCATTCCGCGCGATCTGCGCGTGCCCATCCCGGGCTACGGCTATGCTAAGATCAATAGTGCCAATGCTCAGGGCGGCGTTACGTTGGCCCAGCAGACGGTAAGCAACACCTTCGGCGTGCCGATTTATTATTTCGTCTCAACGAATTTCAGCGGACTGGTATCGGTGATTGATTCGGTTGGCGGCATTGAGGTTGACGTCCGAGAGCGCCTCTATGACCCCGAGTATCCTTGCGACAACAATCAGTATTTGGCTTGCGGGATGGACATACAACCCGGGTTACAGCATATGGACGGCGCAACCGCCCTCAAGTATGTGCGTTGCCGTAAGGGCACATGCGGCAACGACTACGGACGGGCGTTGCGCCAGCAAGAGGTCGTAAATTTACTGGTCGCTAAGATTATGACCTGGCAGACGCTCCTGAACCCGTCGAAGCTTATTCCTTTGACCAGCTCCTTGAGCGGTGCACTGAAGACCAATATGGGCGCCGTGCAGATGGGGGAGTTTGGTTTGAGTTGGCTCAGCGGCCGGAAGCACCAGCCGATAACGTTGGTGCTGTCGACTTTTCCGGGCAACTACCTCGTTGACGACCCGTCATCGAGCGACTTATTGCCCAAGGGCGGCAATTTCACCACGATTTCCAACCGCATTGAAAATATCTTCACTTTGCCGACGCTCGCGAGCGATATACCTAAGTAGCCCCAATAGGGTAGCTGCGAACGCAAAAGGTGAGGCGGCACGCACTCTGCAACGGGCGGACGCTAGGCGGCCGCTGCGCTATCGGCTTACGGCAGGCTTTGTGCTGGCGGGCAATTCGGCTTATGCTAGAAGAGCATAAGTGGTATATCGATGATTCCAAAATCCAGTTCAAGCCGTTGGTATGAGCGCAGCGTACTCTACCAAGTCTATCCGCTCAGCTTTGCCGACTCGAATTCGGATGGGTTTGGTGACCTCAAGGGCGTAATCAGCCACCTGGATTACCTTAATGACGATACGCCGGAGTCGCTGGGCGTGGGGGCTATCTGGCTCTCGCCGGTCTTCAAGTCACCCATGGCGGACTGGGGCTATGACATATCCGACTACAACCAGATTGATCCTAAATTTGGCGACATCTCCGATCTCGACATCCTCGTCTTTGAGGCCCATAAGCGCGATATCAAGGTCTTACTCGACCTAGTCGCCAACCACACCTCTAGCGAGCACCCGTGGTTTAAGGCCTCTCGCTCAAGCAGGACCGATCCCAAACGTAACTGGTATATCTGGGCCGACCCCAAGCCGGACGGGATGCCGCCCAATAACTGGCTGTCCCGCTTCCAGGGACCGGCGTGGACGTTGGACGAGCATACCGGCCAGTACTATATGCATACTTTTTTGAGCCAACAACCGGATCTCAATTGGCGTAACGCGGATGTCAGGCAGGCGATGGGCAAGATGATGAACTTCTGGCTGGAACGGGGAATCGACGGTTTTCGTGCGGATGCGGTTACCTCACTGCTTAAGGATGCCCAACTGCGCGACGATGAGCCAAACCCGGAGTACAGGCCCGGTACAGATGAGCCGAGCGAGCGCAATATTAGGACTCGCAGCGAAGTTCGAACGGAATCTGTAGATATAATTACAACGTTTTGTGAAATTATGAGCAAATCCGGCGACAAGCTCCTCGTATCTGAGGCTTATCTTGATATTCCGGGCATGCAGGAACTTTACCGTGCGTGCGACGACCATCCGCTCCACGCGCCGTTTAATTTCAACCTGATCGGGCTTGGTTGGTCGGCCGCCGGCTTCCGTTCATTCATTGATGAATACGAAGCTTCAATGCGGCCGGAGGATATTCCGAACTATGTTTTGGGCAATCATGATCGATCGAGAGTCGTCACCAGGGTCGGTTATGATCGTGCCAGGCTGCTGGCGATGCTTCAGCTGACGTTGCGGGGTCTGCCGGTCATTTACTACGGTGAGGAGCTGGGAATGACGGACATCGACGTCCCCCCCAAGCAGCAGCGGGATATTAACTCGGTGACTTCGCAGGGCGAGGGCCGTGACGGCGTGCGTACGCCAATGCCCTGGTCGACTGATGATGTAATTACTACAACAGATATAAATTGGCTTCCCAAAGGAATAAACTCAGGACAATTGAGTGTCGAAAATCAAACCACCGATCCTCAGTCGATGCTTAGTTTCTACCGCCATCTCATTCACTTGCGCCAAACGTTGATCGCACTGCACCGAGGCTCATATCGTTCATTGCAGACGTCCGATCCGGACGTTTATGGGTACGTACGCGAAGACGGGTTGCAAAAATGTTATGTATTCTTG
Organism: Candidatus Saccharimonadia bacterium; assembly: GCA_038251135.1. Classification (GTDB taxonomy): domain Bacteria; phylum Patescibacteriota; class Saccharimonadia; order UBA4664; family UBA4664; genus JBBSBR01. The sequence goes on from JBBSBR010000003.1 coordinate 48,946, forward strand.
AATTTTTCTCCCAGCCCAAGCTCGGTTAGCGTTGGGCGGATCGGGCGATGGATAGCCGGAACCCATTTGGTGGATGGCGACGGAGAAACACTGGAGATTCCCGAGCTGACACTCGAAGGTTATGAGGGGCGGCTATATGAATTAAGACGGGGTGAGAAGTTATGAAGTTAGTCTTTGACATCGGCGGAACCAATACTCGGCTGGGTTTGGTTCATCAAGGCAAATTGGGTCCGACCAGACACTTCAAGACGGATACGTCGGCTCACGGGATCGACTCCATGCTTGACCGGACGCAAGAGTTTACGGCCGGACATCGGCTCGACGGCATCGCCGGGGGATTGCCGGGACAGATCGACCGTGTTACTGAGCGGATTGTTCACGCCACAAACCTGCCGAACTGGGAGGGTCAGATCTTTACCGCGGCTTTGCGGGACCGTCTGGGCGCACCGGTTACGGCCGTGAACGACGTGATGATCGGCGGACTTGGCGAGGCGAATTACGGAGCCGGCAAAGGACGTTCGATTGTGGCTTACTTTACGGTAAGCACCGGCGTTAACGGCGTCAGGATCATCGACGGCAGCCTGGATCGGAATGCTCGCGGATTCGAGGTTGGCGCCCAGCTCATGAGTGACGACGAGGGTAATTTGTCGACGCTCGAGGGTCTCACGGGCGGTGCGGCGCTTAACCGTCGGACCGGTAGCGACCCACGCAATATCCATGACCCTGCGATATGGCGTCAGGAGGCGCGTTTTCTAGCGCGCGGCCTATATAACAGTTGCTTGCATTGGTCGCCCGACGTCGTAGTTCTGGGGGGTCCCATGATGCATGATATTTCGATCGACGAGATTATTTCAGAAATGCATCAGCACCCCGACATGACTGGAGGATGGCCCGAAATAGTACCTGCAATCCTTGGAGACGAGCGTGGGCTGCAGGGCGCGATATCGCTATTGGGTTACAAAACGCCGTAATAATTACAACAATATATGATATTTTGTTCATTTGACCGCTTCGGTGCGACAAAATAGTGTCTTCGGCTTGTCGCTTATGCTAAAATTTAGGGTAACTTAACTGCATGGTGAGCAGACCAAGATGAAATGCCCAAAGTGTGCTGCCCAACTTCTGCTCGTTCAGAACGATTATTTTTGTTTGCAGTGCGGGGAGCTCATATACGGTTCAAGCGTCAAGGGCGAGGCGGTCGAGCTGTTGCAACTGGAGACGACCTCTGAGCCGGTTCTTAGGCGTGCCATTTTGGACGCATCGGATAGTTTGGTCGAGTTTCTTCCGTCGGGGGCGAATACCTCGGCGGCCGATAGCCGTCCGGCCGCATCGACTGCGGCACCGCTGCTTGAGGCCACTTCAGAGCGCGGGCTACATGAAGTCCTATCACTGTCGGCGAAAGCGCAACTGACTACGTCGGAAACTGCAGTTCCGCCCCCTCCGGTAACTCCGACGGTTTCGCCGTCTGCCGCGCCGTCACCATTACCGCCCCCTCCGGCACGAGCCGAACCTCCGTATAAATCCGATCTGCATGAACCGGTAGCTGCGGCTACGCCTGAGGCCAATACCGTTCCCAAGCCGCCAAATGTCCCCACACCGGCACCTGAGCCTGAGCCCGGTCCCGTGCCGGTAATCCCCGGTACCGTGCAACCGGCGGCCGCTTCCGCTCCGCCGCCCGGCCCGGCGGCGCCCGGGCATCCGTCTCCGCCGGTTTCACTCCATCACTGGAGTCATAATCTCGCTTTCGTGAGCGTGGCGCTGGGGGTATTGGCACTAGCGAACCTCACCGTCGGCTGGTACTTTCAGGATAAGTTCTATCCGGGAGTCTCGGTGGGCGGGCAACAGGTCGGCGGAACGCCGCTGGCCAGTGCTTCATCCAAGATCGGCGTGATTAAAACATTGGACTATGTGGATTTCGTAGTGGGGTCAACGAACTACCGCCTCAAGGCGGCCGATCTGGGAGTCGAAGTGGATACGGCCTCAATCATTGAGCGGGCCAAGCAGATCGGTCACGATGCGCCGTTCCCCATGATGGGTCTCTATCAATCGCTCCGGGGTCAGTCGGTAACGGCCGTCTATGCCGTAGACGAGAAGATTTTTGAGTCTAAGGTGGCTCAGATTGCGGCCGAGCAGAGTCATGCGGCAACCCCGGCCAGGGCATTGGTGGTCGGGTCGAACGTCGTATCGCTGAGCGATAAGGCCGGACAGCAGGTAGAGGCCGATAAGCTCGCTGCCGGTATTAAATCGGCGATCAGGACTCAAACGAAGGTCGTCATCGACGCTGCCGAGATCGAGGCGCCGGTGAAACTTGACACCTACAAGGCCGACATCGATGCAGTTCAGGCCCGTCTCGGCTTGGCGATTTCGATCAAGATTAAGCTCAAGACAATTACCGTACCGGCTTCCGAGATTGCCAAGTGGGTCGGTTTCGGTGAACCCGGCAGTGGCGCTCTCATCAATCAAGCCCGTATCGCCGATTACGTGGGTACGCTTGGGAGCGGTTTTGACCGGGCGGCGGCCGTTACCGCTTTGGCCGCGACCCTGAATTCGGGTACGAATTTAGCCTATACCGCCAACATTAAGAAGACGACGGCCCTGCCGAAACCCGCGGCCGGCGATCAGGCGCCGGTTCGGCTACAATACTGCATTGCCTCCATGGGTGCGACCGACGGCGACATCAGCGGTCTGGCGGCCAAACTCGAGTCGACCTATGCCGATTCGCGCGGCTGGGGTCTCGGCGGGTTGATTCTCTATAATCAGGTCGCTTCGGGCTGCAATTATACCGTCTGGCTCGTATTGCCGTCGGCTATGGATTCGTTCAGCCCGGCCTGCCATAACCAGTCAACCTGCAGGGTAGGCAATAATGTGGTGCTGAACAGGGATAACTGGAACACGCCGCCAAACAATTGGACCGGAACGGCGGAGGATTATCGCAGCGAGCTCATTAACCACGAGACCGGCCACTGGCTCGGTTTTGACCACTTAGCCTGCGGCAAGGGAGCGACGGCACCGATTCAGGCTACAAACGTCCTCATCTGGGGCTGCTCTCCCAATTGGTGGAGCGTGCCGGCCGAACTTCAGGACATCAAAGTTCTGGCAGGTTTCTAAACGTCGACCTGAGACGCTACGAGCCGAGCGCGCGGTAGACTTCATCGAGCGTGGTATCGCCAGCCAGCGCCTTCAAGACGCCATCCTGAATGAGGGTAATCATGCCGTCTTTCTTGGCCGCTTCCTCGATCGCCTGAACCGTGGTAGCCGAGCTGCCTTTGGCTACGAGCCCGATCATCGGCGGCGTCATCTCGAGTTGTTCCACGATGTTGATGCGCCCCTTGAAGCCGAAGTTATGGCACTCCGGGCAGCCGACGGCCTTGTGGAGCTTGATGGCGTCGAAGTCGGGTTTGAGCTTGGCCGGAAGATCGTTTAAGGCGGTCTTGATTTCGAGGAGTTCTTGCTTGTCCGGCGTATACTCGGCGCGGCAGACGGTGCAGAGACGGCGAACCAGCCGTTGGGCCATAATGAGACTGATGGCTGACGACAGCAGGGGGTTTTGGCCGATCATATCCATGAGCCGTGTAATGGCCGCCGCGCTCGATGAAGCATGGAAGGTCGAGAGAACGAGGTGACCGGTGAGGGCGGCCTGCAGTGCCGTCTTGGCCGTGTCGGCGTCCCGGATTTCACCGATCATGATGGTATCGGGGTCTTCGCGCAGAACGGCGCGGAGTTTGTCGCTGAACGATTGCATGTCTTCGGTATGTACCGGAACCTGCGAGATGCCGTTCAGCTCGTATTCGATCGGGTCTTCCAGGGTTACGATCTTGACCTCGGGCTGGTTGAGATGGTTTAAGATTGAGTACAGCGTGGAGGTTTTGCCCGATCCGGTCGGACCGACGACCAGAACCATGCCGCGGGGGTGGGCGATGGCACGTAACAACGCCTCGTTCTGATCAGGGGTCAGGTGCAGGTTCTCGAGATTCATAAACTCGGTCGAGATGTTGAAGAGGCGCACGACGACGTCCTGGCCGAAGAGGGAGGGTATCGTCTCAAGGCGCATGTTGAGCTCGACTTCATCGCCAAGGTCGTTGATTACGCGGGTATTCACGCGCCCTCCCTGCGGGGTGTCGGCGCCCCATTTGACACTGGCGCGCATCTGCAAGTCGCTCGTTAAGAGGTCGTAGCGGTCACGGGGGATTATAATGATCGGGTGGAGCGTGCCGTCGATACGAAAGCGGAGGCGGGCTTCATTGGCGCTGGGTTCCAGGTGAATATCGGATGCTCCGAGCTGATAGGCCAG
>JBBSBR010000004.1:0-50994 GCA_038251135.1 Candidatus Saccharimonadia bacterium
GCCGCGCGCTCCCCTGCTTTTAGCCATAACCGGTATTGCCGCTCCTTGAGCGGCAGGTCCCAGCAGCCGATAAACTCGGTGATCTCGGGGTTGAACTTGGCTTTGAAGTCGTAGAGACCCTGGCGGTCGTGCCCCGTATTGATCTGGTCAGGGTTTGGTACGCCCACCAGATCGTAGCTGGCCGCGCCATGGCTCTTGAGCCAGCGTATGACCCCCCATTGGATTGCGTAGGAGGCATAGTATTCACGCTTGTGGGCCTGCGAACCGCCGTCCTTATACCATGAGCGACGGCCGATGAAGCTGGCGAACAGTCCGGCCAGAACTTCCCCGTCGTGCCGCGCAAAAAACAGTTGGGCTTGGCCGGCTTCCGCCTGCGAGCGCCAGTAGTCTTGGAAGTAGGCTTTGGGGCGCAAACCGTAGTGGGCGCGAGCCTCGGTGGCCGCCATCAGTTCAAACATCGTGTCGAGGTTGGTTGGATTGGCCTCGACGGCCTCGATGATTACGCCGCCGGCCTCAGCCTTGCGCAAGTTGCGCCGGGCGGTCTGGTTGAAGCTCGCCAGAATTTCCTCCTCGCTTGGTTTGAGGTCGATGAAGATGGTCGATTTGCTCTGTAAATCCCGTGGTGCTTTAACCAGGCCAAGTCCGGCGATATCGGCCGTGGACTGGAGAATCTCCGGTTCGATCTTCACGAAGACGGCTGGGAGCCCGGCGGCTTTGATCGAGTCGATAAACTCAGGCAAGTTGGACGGATCGGTGATGCCCGGGCCTTTGGGCGCGTACCAGATCTCGCCGATCAACGGTATCCGCCGAGCCAGAAACTGAACGGCCACTTCCCTGCCCCCGATCATCGCGACGTAACGGCGCGGCGACCAGCCCCAGCGGCTCTTGAAATTGCCCCAGGCGAGGGTCTGCAGGGAGTTGCCGCCGTCGGGGTTGGCGGCCACCAGTGCGTCCCAACGGGCCAGCTCATCGTCATGTGCCGGCCTCATCGCTTGGCCGCCTTGCGGAACCGGCGCCCGATGGGCTTAGCCAGCGGCCAGAGGCGCTCCCAGAGCTGGTAGCCAATGCGGTTGAGGACGTAGTCAAAAGTCCCAATATAGTCCGTCTCGTCCGGAGCGAAACCGGACTTGAACTGGCCGACGCCTTCATTTAGTCGGCCGTTAAGATCATAGCTTGCGACACCGAGTTTTTTCATACTGGTAATGGCGACCCATTTGAGATAGTAATTCGCCTTTACCCCCTGCCCGGCCAGATTGACTCCGCCGTAGAGCTCATAAGCAGTACTTCCCCCTACTGCAAGCCACAAAAATGCCACCGGCCGACCCTCGTACATGGCGTAGTACAGATAATTGCGATCTCCGAGCTGCTGCATGAGGTCGGCGTAGTATTCACGCGAATGCAGGCCGAACCCGGCACGGGCGGCCGTCTCGCGGTAGAGCTCGATCATCGGTTCGATATCCGCGGAGCGCTCCACGGTTACGCCGTCACGCTCGGCCTTGTGGATATACTGGCGGTGTTTCTTGGACATCGGCTCGAGCAAGGTGGCCTCGGACTTGGCGAGATCGATAGTGTAGGTTTCGGCCAGCTGAATCTGGTTACGCGCTCGGTGCCAAGGCGCTGGAAGCTCAGTAGCCTCCCATGCGGGTTCGATCCGCAGGTAGAGTGCGTCGTGGTCACGAGCCCAGTCGGCCAGGAGCGTGAGAAGCTCGACGCGGAGGGGGCTGGCCGGGTCGATAACCGGTCCCCGAGGGACGTAGGCAAGATTGTAGTGCGTTCGCGGGATCGGCCAGAGCAGAATCTGAGCAGCAGCTACGACCGCTTCGTCCTGAGTCAGAGTCAGATGATGGACCATCCATCCGGTGGCTCGCTTGGCTTCGCCCCAACCCCAGAGCTGGAGGGGGTGCCCCCAGGGGTGGCTTGCGACGAGATCGTCCCAGACGGACTGATCGGTTATTTCGTTTAAATTCATGATCATCGGTTTCCTTATAGTACCATCCCGCTCAACTTAGCGTTATCGGGCCCCTTCGGTGTAACGCCGGAAGACGGGGCATATTTTCTAATATTTCCTATTTTTGAGCGTACAGGCTAAGATGTACCAATGAAAATCCTCGGAATCGAGACCAGTTGTGATGAAACGGCGGCGGCCGTCGTCGAAAACGGCACCAAGCTGCTCGCCAACGTCGTGGCGAGCCAGATCGATATCCACGCTCAGTACGGTGGCGTGGTGCCGGAGGTGGCCGCGCGCTCGCATATCGAGGTAATTTTGCCGGTTATCGCCGAGGCTCTCGCCAAAGCCGGCTGCAGCTGGGACGACATCGACGGCATTGCCGTTACGGCCGGCCCGGGACTGCTTGGTTCTCTGCTCATCGGCACGCTGACGGCCCGCACCTTGGCTTTGATCCATGGCAAGCCGCTTTACGCGGTCAACCACGTGGTCGCCCACACTTACTCCAATATGCTCATCGATCACCCGCCAGAGTTTCCGCTGCTGTCGCTTTCGGCTTCGGGCAAGCACTCGGATGTCCTGCTCTTTCACTCCCCTCTCAGCTATGAAGTGCTCGGTAAGACGCGCGACGATGCCGCTGGCGAGGCCTTCGACAAGGTGGCGCGCATGATCGGCCTGCCGTATCCGGGCGGTCCGGCCATCGGCAAGCTCGCACCAGAGGGTTATGAGCAGGCTTTTCAGCTGCCCACGGCCAATTTGCCGGACTCCTACGATTTTAGCTTCAGCGGGCTCAAAACGGCCGTCTTGCGGCAACTCCAGACGGCGGTCGGCGCCGATTTTCGCTTACATTCGAGCGAACTGCCTGCCCGGCTGACCGACGCTCAGAAGGCCGACATGGCGGCCAGCTTCCAACGGACGGCTTGCGAGACGCTGACAGCGCAACTTCTGCGCGCCTACTATGAATATAAGCCCCGAACGGTCGTCATTGCCGGCGGCGTCTCGGCCAATTCGAGGCTGCGCGAAGAGGTTGCCAGGCAGATACCCGTGGAGGTGCATTATGCGCCCATTAATCTGTGTACCGACAACGGCGCCATGATCGCCGCCATGGGATATGAGCTTGCCAAAGCCGGCCGCACGACCGACCCGCTGGTCCTCAAGACCGATCCAAGCCTGGCGGTTAGCCTCGTTTAGCTCCCCCCCTATGTTTAACCGATAGCCAATTTATCTCGGTACAGAACGACGCGTCCCGTCCTCTGCCGGAAATGACGAAAGGCCCGCCCGGGTCCTAGTTACCATTGCCGACCAAGTTATGTTATTCTAGGCCGGTCGTTGTCCATCCGAACGAAGCATGCATCCGGGAGCAAAATGAGAATCAGGCGTGCTGCCTACCTGTCGCGTATGATTGCCGGTTCAGTCGCCGGTACATTGATCTCGTCCGGCCGCTCCGCGACCCGTCGCCGGACGCTGATCGACCGCCGCAATCAACTGCTCAACGAGAAGCGCATCGGGAATCTCTACGCCCACATCAGCCAGGATTACGACGATCTATGCCGCGGGCTGGCCGTGGACTACATCGACGTGCCGACGGCAAGGAATCGTGTCGCCAGCCTGAAGCGTCAACTTGATCTCCTCTACCCCGTCGACCCGACCGACCACGAGCTGTATGCTATTATCAGTCAGCTTCTGAGCGGGATCACCCAGCAATATGATCTTGCCGCCGCCTAATGCTCAACCTCGGTTGGGCTTTTTATTACCCTAGTGCTCCGAAATTGCGCTCCATAATGCTACACTTGAGCTCATGAAGCATCTTCGCGAACTCGACAAAGCCTACGAACCGTCCAAATACGAGGCCGATATCTATAAGCAGTGGGAGGATTCGGGCGCCTTCAAGCCCAATCCCCAGGCCACCAAAGACCCGTTCACGATCATAATGCCGCCGCCCAATGCCAACGGGGACCTTCATGCCGGACACGCGATGTACGTCGTTGAAGATATTTTGACCCGCTATCGCCGCATGCAGGGGCATAAGACGCTCTGGCTGCCGGGTACCGACCATGCCGGCATTGAGACGCAGGTGGTATATGAGCGTGAGCTCGCTAAGGAGGGCAAGAGCCGCTTCGACTTCACGCCTGGCGAGTTCTACGATGCCGTTTTGACTTATACCAAGGGCAACCAGCATAAGATTATCGATCAGCTCCGCAGCCTCGGTTTTAGTGCCGACTGGTCCAGGCTCAAGTTTACCCTCGACGAAGACATTATTGAGGTCGTTTACGACACGTTCAAGCAGCTCCACGACGACGGGCTGGTGTACCGTGCCAACCGCATCGTGAACTGGTGCCCCCGGTGTAACGCCGCTTTTGCCGATATCGAAATCAACCACCGCGAGCAACTTGATCCGCTCTACTACATCAAGTACGGTCCGTTCGTGCTCGCAACCGTGCGCCCCGAGACCAAGTTTGGCGATACGGCCATCGCCGTCAACCCCAAGGACGAGCGCTACAAACACCTGATCGGTACCGTGATTGAGGCCGAAGGACTGCTGGGATCATTTAAGCTCAACGTGATCGGCGACGACTATGTGAATCCCGATTTTGGAACCGGCGTGGTCAAGGTAACGCCGGCCCACGACCCTAACGACTGGGAGATGGGACTGCGCCACCAGCTCGAAGTAAAGCAGGTAATCGGTACCGACGGCCGATTGACCGAAATCGCCGGTAAGTACGCCGGGATGGCGGCCGCCGACGCTCGCACTCAGGTCGCCAGCGACCTCGAAGTGCGCGGCCTCATGGACCATGTCGATATGAATTATTCGCACTCCGTCGCCTATCACGGGCGTTGCGGTACGCTCATTGAGCCGCTCGTGACCGAGCAATGGTGGCTGGCGGTTGATGAGCTCAAGCAGCCTGCGATTGAGGCAGTGAAATCGGGTGCCATCCAGATTGTCCCGGCCCGTTTCGAGAAGGTCTACATCGATTGGCTCGAAAACCTGCGCGATTGGAACATTAGCCGCCAGATTTGGTGGGGCATTCGCATTCCCGTCTTCTACCGCCTGGGCGACGACGAGTCCAAAAAGCCCTATCTGGTAACGACCGACGAAGCCGAGGCCCGTGAGTACTACGGCGAAGGCAATTATGAGGCCGAAACCGATACTTTCGATACCTGGTTCTCGAGCTCGCAGTGGCCGTTTGCCACCCTCATGGCGACCGGGGATTTCGACAAGGGGTTCTACCCCACCACGGTCATGGAAACGGGCCGCGACATTCTTTTTCAATGGGTGAGCCGCATGGTGATGCTCGGCCTTTACCGAACTCAGCAGGTTCCCTTTCGGACCGTATATCTGCACGGCCTGGTCAATGACGCTCACGGCAAGAAGATGAGCAAGTCCAAGGGCAACGTTCTGAACCCGCTCGACATTACGGCCAAATACGGTACCGATGCTCTACGCTTGGCTTTGACCATCGGCATTACTCCGGGCAATGACGGCGCCCTGTCCGAGGCCAAAATCGAGGGTTACCGTAACTTCTGCAACAAGCTCTGGAACGTGGCCCGTTTCATCCTCGGTCAGCTCCCCGACGGCTACTCCCCCGCCTATCTGTCGTCCCCCGGCCCGATCGAAGGATCGGGGCCAGCCGGCATTCCCGAGCTCAACTCCCCCGCCGACCATTGGATGGCGGTCAAACTCGCCGATGCCATCGACAATGTCACCGCCGCTGTCGAGGATTACCGCTTCAGCGAGGCCGGCGAGCAACTCTACAGCCTGCTCTGGAATGACTTTGCCGACTGGTACCTCGAGGCCAGCAAGGTCTCCCCTAGCCACGATCTGCTGGTCTACGGTCTCGAAACCATTCTGAGCCTGGTGCATCCGGTGGCGCCGTTCGTGACGGAGGCTATTTGGTCGCATTTGCCGTGGCGCACCGAGCAGCTGATCGTATCTGGTTGGCCGAACGCCAGCCGAACAAACGTCGACCCGACGGCGGCAGCGGATTTTGACCGCCTAATGAGCGTGATCTCGGGCGTCAGAGCAGTTATTGCCGACGAGCAATTGTCCAAGCCGGTTCTGCTCACCACACAGCCTAGGCTGACCGACAGCGCCGATGTTGTGCGTAAGATGGCGGGCCTCAGCGAGGTGAAGCTGACGGCCGAGGGCAGGGGACTGTTCGTGCCGACATCTCACTATGAAGTCTGGATCGAGGCCGACGAGGCTTTGATTGACGCCCGCAAGCACCGCCTCGAAGCTCAGCGTGCCGAGAAGCAAGGGTACCTGCAGGGGCTGGAGGCTAAATTAACCAACAGCCGCTATCTCGAATCGGCGCCGGAGGCCGTCGTAGCGGAAACACGGAGTCGCCGTGACGACACGCTCATGCTAATATCTAAGCTAGATGAGCAACTCGCAGCCCTCAACCGGTAATCGTAAATTTTGGTTAATAGCCGGCTTAACTTTGGCGCTTTCGAGCGCCTTAGTCGTCTCGGCAGCGCCGTACGCCGGAGCGGCGCGATCCTGGGAGGCACGCCAGCTGGTAGGGAAGGCGCAGCTGGCATCCGGGGGTGAGGCCGAGGCGGATTATCGCCTGGCGTACCGTTTGGATCCGGCTAATTCCGATGCGGCACTACATTTTGCCGTGGATCAGACCAATCGCGGCAACCCCGACGAAGCGCTGGCGATACTCGTTCGGGCCGGCGAGGGCAGGGAAGTGGAGGCGGCCAGATTGCGTGCTGCCCTGGAGGCCGGCAAGCCCGACCTCGCCGTTACCGCCGCGGATCGGTTGCTTGAGCTCAAACCGACCGAGAGCGACGTCGTACTGGCGGCTGCCGCCTACGGAGCGGCCGGCAATCCGACGCGAGCCGCATCGCTGGCACCGCTTGTGGCCTCACCAGAAGCCCTACAGGCAGTGCAGCGAGCGGCCGGGGACAAATTAGCCTTGGCCAGCGTGCTGGCCGCCAGCGGGCTCCAGAAAAGCTCAAGCGGTTTGCTAGTGAAAATCCCCAATTCACTGGCCAAGACACTGCTTTTGGCCCGTATTTTAATTAATCAGGATACGCCGACCAGTCTGGCGGCGGCCGTTGATTATCTGAATTCCGGCATAGTTCTCGATCCGGCGAACATTGAACTCAGAACTCAATTAATTGCGATGCTTCGGCGGCTCGGGCGCAATGATGAGGCTGCTAAACAGCAAGTGCTGCTCGATAATCTGGTGGCGGGACGGCCTTAGAAGGCATTTAGCGGTGGGATAAAGCCGACATTACTAGACATAAAAAACCCTCAGCATAGGCTGAGGGTTTTTTATGGCGGAGAGGGAGAGATTCGAACTCTCGGGAGCCTTGCGACCCCACCGCATTTCGAGTGCGGCGCACTAGTCCACTATGCGACCTCTCCATACTTCTTATGTTTTATTGTGAAAAACTTAAATGCTTTCATCCAACCAGCCAAGGTTAACATATTTTGAACTCGCTGGGGAGTGGGGAAGGGGTACGGTCCGGCCGCTGACAGAAATAAAAAAGCCCTGCGTACGTGCAGGGAGTTTGTATATGGTGCGCCCGGGAGGACTTGAACCTCCGACCCCCGCCACCGCAAGGCGATGCTCTATCCACTGAGCTACGAGCGCACGACCCTAGGACTTTAGCATATTTTGGGGTCGTTAGGAAGTCTAACGTTAGAATCGCAGACGGCGGGTTATGCGTTCGATAAAGTCCGGCTGGCGGTCGTTGTGCGGCAAGTGGAGCGACAGATGGTCGGCTATGTCGGCGATGTCGTCGTCGGAGAAGAGGAGGGTAAGCCGGGGCATGAAGCGTTGCGTGGGGTCAAGCTCGATCGAGTGCCATTCGATGTCCTGAAATACGGAAAACGAGCGAAATGAGTTGTACGGGTAGTGCTTGCCCTCTATAGTCACCCCCGAAGTATCGAGCGAGTAGTTGAGAATGCGGGGCTCTTTCTTGGCGTAGACGGCAATGGCAGCACCCATCACTAGAAAAAGTGCTATGCCAAGCCATAATTTCAGAATTGCAGCCACAATCACGAAAATCAGGACGACAACGCCCAGCAGCACGTACCAGGCCAGGCCCTTGTGGTGCTGTATATACTCGGAGGCTTGCCAGCTGAAGGCCGGCTCATCGACGGGCTGCTCATATTCGGCAGGGTTCCGTAAGTCTTCGGAGTTTGCCGGAGATACATTATCTGAACTTGGTGCGGCGGCAACTTGCGTCTCGCTGGCAGGTGATTGCTCGACGGACTCTGGCGTTGGTTCGACTGGGAGCTGGCCGGATGATTGCGGATCCATAAGTAAATTTAGCCCGTTAATTCTTATGGCTATTATGGCGCGAAGACGGGGAAGTTACAACTGGGCGAGGACGCGGCAAAGACGTACTGCCATAGAAAAACCCCGGACGCTTACCGGGGCTTGTCTATGGCGGAGAGGGAGAGATTCGAACTCTCGCGAGGGATTACTCCCCCCTACAGGTTTAGCAAACCCGCCCCTTCAGCCACTTGGGTACCTCTCCATGGCTGGGCTGAACCTCGCTACTATACCTTGCAGAGCTGTTTTGCTCAAGAGCTTTGCCGTGCGGAAGGCCGGCTAATTTCTTGCCTCGGCTCCCGCATCTAACTATACTCGATAGCGCAACCTACGGAGGGGTCGCATAGTGGCTTAGTGCACCGGTCTTGAAAACCGGAGATTGAAAGATCCGAGAGTTCGAATCTCTCCCCCTCCGCCATAATTTAACCCCCACCCCGCGTGGGGGGGTTAAATTATGGCTGCGAGGGCGTCATTACCGAACGTAGTTCGGTTGACGAGAAACGCAGGAACAATACAAGCTTGCTTGATATTATTCCGAGTATTCGAGGAGAGTCGCATAGCAACAATGTCGACCCGTATTCCACCGCGACAATCACGGTCTGTTCTCCGCCGCGAGGTTGCTCCAAAGCAAGTTCACGATAAACTCCGCCCCAATATCTCCCGAGCTTGCTCACGGGGGTTTGTTTGAGCGGCCGATACGTGGCATGATAATCAGGTTATAAGGACGTATTTACCTATGCTTCGAAAGATCGTCAAGAAGTTGATACCATACCGTTTATTTGAAGCGATCGAACCTTACGGCCATCAGCTGGAAGCAATTTTCTGGAACGTCGTACTACGCTTTCCGGCGCGCAGATTGAAGGTGATCGGCGTTACCGGTACCGACGGCAAGACCACGACGAGCACCATGATCTACGCCATGCTTAACGATGCCGGCATTCGAACCGGCCTCATGACCACGATCGGCTACGGCACGCCGGACCGTTGGCGTGACAACCAAGTGCACATGACCACTATGCCGACCAAGCCGATGCTTGAGCGTATCCGCGAGTTGCGGCGTGAGGGCATAGAGTGGCTGGTACTGGAGACGACGAGCCACGCGTTGGCCCAGAACCGTATATGGGGTATACCGTACAGCGTGGCGGTCATGACGACGCTGAGCCATGAACATTTGGACTACCATAAGACTTTTGAGCGTTACCGGGCGGCGAAGGTTCGCCTCTTCAAATTGACCGCCGAGAATGCGCGGGGCTTAAGGGTGGGGATCGTGAATGCCGACGACTCCAATGCGCCGTACTTTGCCAATCGCATGCCCAACGTGCTCCGTTACGGGATGGGCAAGGTAGACGTGCGCGCCGAGAAGATTAAAGCTACGCCGGACGGCAGTGATTTCGACGTGCGCTGCGGCGATGTCGTGTTTGGCATTCATGTAAATCTGCCGGGTCAGTTTAACGTCTCAAACGCTCTGGCAACCGTCTCGGTCGGTCTGGCTCTGGGCTTGAATTCCGAGCAGATCAGCCACGGAATCGCTTCGCTGGAGCGGGTGGAGGGGCGCATGAACCGCATCGATGCGGGGCAGGATTTTAGCGTGATCGTGGATTTCGCCCATACGCCTGACTCATTTGAAAAGATATTGAGCCAAATGCGGGTGCTCACGAAAGGTCGGTTGATCGTACTTTTCGGTTCGGCGGGACGGCGGGACGTCTCGAAGCGGTCCAAGCAGGGGGCGTCGGCCGGCAAGTGGGCGGACATCGTGGTGGTGACCGAGGAGGATGACCGCGACGTCGACGGTAAATTGATCATGGAGCAGATTGCGAGCGGTGCGATCGAGCAGGGGAAGGTCCAAGACAAGGATTTGTTTTTAATCTCGGATCGAACAAAGGCAATTGAATTTGCCCTAAGCAAAGCCAAGAAAGGCGATACCGTCATTCTGCTTGGCAAGGGCCACGAGAAGACGATTGAGCGCGCCGACGGCGAACACCCGTGGGATGAGCTCGGGACGGCTCGGGCGGCAATCGCCAAGCTAGGCAAGAAACCGATCAGATAGTCTCGACTTACTCGCACTAATCTGCCATAATCTCCGCTAGCTTGAGCTGAGTGCTCGAGAAGCTCCTTTCCGTTTGCGGTTATCCATCGCATTATTCCCCCGAGAGGGGTGATTGGCATGACGCTTACGCCGTCGCAGGTGCTCGGCGAGGGTATCCTTGGTCTTCAAGGAGATTCACGCAAGGGAAAGATGACGATCGGTTTTGCAATCGGCCCGGTTCTCGGGGCGAAAGTCTACGAGACCTCCAACGGCTTTCGGGGATTTACCGTCTGGGCTCAGCGGATGGGGGTTCATTATCTTGACCGCAAGGCGTGCGAGTTGCTCGCCTCCGACTTCACCTTTTGCGTCGCCGACGGACGGGTGATCGTGGGCGGCCTAGACGTTACTGATGATCTTCGATCTCGGGAGACAGAGCGCCAAGTCGCAACTATAGCCGGTTATCAGCGGGTGCGATGGGAGTACACGAAGGCTATGTTGAACTGGGTAAATACCAGGCCCGCGATCGTGATTGGCCGCCACATACGGGAGGTCTTTCCCAGAGCGCAGTTGGTACTCGAGGTGGTTCGTAGTGATGCCGTGATCGATAATCTGGTGGCAAAACGCGAAGGAGCGGGCAGCCTTAATGCCATTGCCGCTCGTACCGAAAAGGATCGCGACAACGCCAAGATCGCCTTAGCATCTGTCTCCGATGCGTTCATAACGTTTGATGCGACGGGCCTGACTAAGCCTCAACAAGCTGAGAGAGCGATCGCGGTGGCCTTGAGGGCCGGATTTGCGAAGCGCTAACAAGCACAGGGCACAAGAAAACAGCTCGGTCACTACGACCGAGCTTAATTATTGTCCAGAGTCAGGCTCACGCAGCGGATATAGCCGCCGCCTTTGGCCAGTTCACGGACAGGCGGCGTGACGGTCTTAAGTCCGGCCGCCTCGATAGCTGCCTGGAATTTGGGTGCTCCGGCGCTCATTACCACGGTTTCGCCGGTTGAGATCAGGTTGCAGGCAAATCGAGTCACGGCCTCATCGTAGGCGACTTCAATTTTCTTGAAACCCGCAAGATTCCTAATAACGGTTTGGCTTTCGGGAGTAAAGGCATCAACACACCAGGCAATAATGCCGGGGCCGAGTATCGAGAAGGCCAGATCCAAGTCATAGAAGTAACTGTCCGCGAGTCCGGATATGGGGTTGATGACTGGAGAACCGTCATCGTCCAGTAGCGGAACGGTCTGGAGCGAGACCACTCGCTTGTCGGGGAAGATCCTCGCTAGGTACCCGTGCATCCTAGGGTCGGTACGGTAGCCCTGACCGCAAAAGATATAGTCGCCGCAGACGAGTGCATCGCCTTGGCCGCTAAATAGGTATGGCGGGTCAATGAGCCGATTGAATTGACGCCTTAATCGCTTGTCCGTAAGAAAGAGCTGACGCACGTAGGACCCTTCGGCTTCACGCTGCCTAGGCAGGCGCGAGAAGACGACGGCGTCATCGATGCACAGACCCCAGTTTGCCGCGTAGACGCCATCGGGGCAGTCATCTGGCGCCTCGACCTGTACTACGCTGATACCGGCCAGCGTCATTGCATCGCGAATGCCCTGATGTTCCGACCGCGCCAGCTCAAGATTAGTCGACTCATCGACATCGGACAGGGGATTGAGGCCAGTTGAGTCGAAATAACCGGCGTCCGACATGAGTACTCGGCCGTTGATGGTCGCAAGCATGAGACCTCCTTCAATAGGCTCTTCGGACGGGGCAATTATAACAGAATTGTTTTTGGCTTCGGGAAATCATTATTTTGATGCTAAAATTAGCATATGAACTTCACGCAGAATCTATTTAAGGCCTACGACATACGCGGACTGGTAGGAACCGAGCTTACCAATGATCTGGCCGAGGCGGTAGGGCGGGCCCTTGGAGACTATCTGCCGGAGGCGGGACCGGTCTGTGTCGGTTACGATATGCGTCCGGATTCAGTCGAGCTGGCGAGCCACGTGCGCGCGGGTCTGGTGAAGCAGGGCAGAGTGGTATACGACATCGGCGAGGTGGCCAGCGACATGATCTACTTTGCAGTCGGCCATCTCAAAGCAGCCGGCGGCGCCATGGTAACGGCGAGCCATAATCCCGGTCAGTACAACGGCATTAAGCTCTGCCGTGAGGAAGCTCGAGGCATTAGTCTGGAGGCCGGGCTGGGCGAGATACGCGATGCGATTGCATCGGATTCGTACAAGCCGGCAGCAGAACCGGGCAAGATCGAGCAGCAGGACATCATGGAAGCGTGGGTTGATCACGCGTTGAGTTTCGTGGACGTGAAGAAGCTGAAGCCCTATCACATCGCCGTCGACGCCGGCAACGGTATGGGCGGCCTCGTAATGCCTTACCTGGAGGGCAAGTGGCCGGTTCGCGTTGAGCCGATGTATTTTGAGCTGGACGGGACGTTTCCAAATCATCCGGCCAACCCGCTTGTTGAGGCTAACTTACGTGACTTAGTCAATCGAATTCGTCGAGATCGCTTGGACTTCGGCATCGCCTCCGACGGCGACGGCGATCGGGCTTTCCTGGTGGACGAAGAAGGGCAGCCCGTTTCAGGGAGCGTTACGACGGCGATACTGGCCGACTTCTTTCTGAAACGGTCTCCCGGTGCAACCATACTCTACAATGCCAACTGCAGTCGTGTGGTGCGTGAGACGATTGAGGCTGGAGGCGGAGTGGGCTTCCGGACCCGAATTGGCCACAGCTACATTAAGCAGGCCATGCGCGAGCACGATGCGGTATTTGCCGGGGAACATTCGGGACATTATTATTTCCGCGATAACTGGAGCGCCGATTCGGGCTTAATCGCTGCCATTTGTGCCATCGCCGCCTTGAGCGAGTCGGGGCTACGGCTAAGCGAACTGGCTGCCAAGTACCAGAAGTATGCGGCATCAGGTGAGCTGAATTTCGAAATATCCGACAAGCAAGGCAAGTTAAATGAGCTCAAAGAGATATATGCTTCCGGCACTCAGGATGAATTGGACGGCCTTACCGTAAACTTTCCCGATTGGTGGTTCATCACCCGTCCTTCAAATACCGAACCGTATCTGCGACTCAACGTTGAGGCCGATACGCCAGAGTTACTGCACGAAAAGTTGGCCGAGTTGCGCGACGTAATGGCACGCTAGACAACGGGTCGCCGTTGAGAAGTCAAAATATTGGCACTTACTACCCAAGAGTGCTAGAATTGGGTTATCGATCGCCATTACAGTGGCGATTAAATAGTGCATAACATGTAGGAGGTTTTATGACATTGACCCCATTAGCCGACCGGATTGTCGCTAAGCCCGTCGAGGCTGAAGCCAAGACCGCATCAGGGATACTGTTGCCCGAACAGGCCAAAGAGAAGACCCAGGTAGCCGAGGTCGTTGCCGTCGGTAAGGACGTTAAGGAAGTTAAGGTCGGTGACCGGATCGTCCATACGGAATACGGACCGAACCGGTTCAAGCAAGGCGCCGATGAATATTTGATCGTCAAAGAGGAAGATGTCCTCGCAGTGGTTAAGGGATAGGAGCAGATATGGCAAAGAAGATACTTTATGATGCAGAGGCTCGGGCTGCCGTCTTGGGCGGAGCTCGCGAGCTTTATGAGGCCGTCAAGGTGACGATGGGGCCCAAGGGCCGGAATGTGGTGATCGAGAAAAGTTACGGCGGACCGACGATTACGCACGACGGCATTACGGTCGCCAAGGCAGTGGATATTGAAGTTAGAAAAGACGGCAGCAATCTCGGCTACAGCGTCGGCGCCGAACTGATACGTCAGGCCGCCTCAAAGACCAACGATGTGGTCGGAGACGGGACCACGACCTCGACCGTCCTGGCGTACCACATTCTGGACGAGGCCAACAAGATGATCGCCGCCCGCCATAACCCCATGGAGTTGCGCCGCGGCACCGAGAATGCTTCGGAGTTTGTACTTAAGCAGATTGCCGGACACGTCGATCAGATTGCCGGCAAGAAGGAGCAGATCGCTCAGGTCGCGACCGTTTCGGCCGGCGACGCCAAGATCGGCGAGCTGATCGCGGACGTGATCGAGGCCGTGGGCGAGGACGGCACGGTGACCGTCGAGCAGAGCCAGTCGCTCGGTATGGAGAAGGAGATCGTAGAAGGCTTCAAGATCGACCGCGGGTATGTGAGCGCCTACATGGTGACCGACACCGCACGCATGGAAGCGAGCTACGAGAAGCCGCTGATTATGATTACCGACAAGAAGATCGGCTCAATTCAGGAGATACTGCCGCTAATAGAGAAGGTCGCCCAGAGCGGCAAGAAGGAACTCGTGATTATTGCCGAGGACGTCGAGGGCGAGGCATTGGCGACGCTGGTGCTTAACCGGCTGAAGGGCGTCTTCAATGCCCTCGCCATCAAGGCCCCGGCTTTTGGCGACCGCCGCAAGGCAATTCTGCAAGATATCGCTACCTTGACGGGCGCGGTCGTGATCAGTGAGGAGCAGGGTTACAGCTTCGAGAATGCCACGTTAGACATGCTCGGAAGCGCCCGCAAGATTATTGCCAGTAAGGACGATACGACGATCGTCGAGGGTGCCGGTGACGTCAAGGGCGTTGAGGCCCGCATAAACGAGATTAAGGGCCAGATCGATAACGCGTCGAGCGAGTACGACAAAGAGAATCTCGAGAAGCGCCTCTCAGCGTTGGCCGGCAAGGTTGCCGTAATCAAGGTGGGCGGCGCCACTGAGACCGAGATCGAGGAGAAGAAGTTTCGGGTAGACGATGCAGTGGCCGCGACTAAGGCTGCGGTGGCCGAGGGTATCGTGACCGGTGGCGGGGTAACGCTCGTGTATGCCGCCCGGGAGATTGCCCTTCATCTGGAAGAAGCCGGCACCAAGATCAGCGACGGCGAGCGCGCCGGTTGGATGATTCTTATGGAGGCTTTGCAGGAGCCGTTCAAGCAACTGATGGAAAACGCCGGGCTTAATCCGGCCGAGAAGTTGGCCAAGGTCTTGGATCAAGCTTCATGGGACGCCGGGTTTGATATTAACGATCCGAAGCAGCTCGCCAGCGACCTGAAAAAGACTGGGATCGTCGACCCGGCCAAAGTTACGCGTGAGGCGCTACAGAATGCCGTTTCGATTGCCGGAACCGCGATGACAATGGGTTCGCTGATCGTCGAAATTCCCGAAGACAAGCCGGCCGCGCCAATGGGCGGCGGTATGCCGGGCATGGGGATGGACTATTAGAAGATTCCGTCCAGAAGGTCAAAAAGGAGCCCTAGCGGCTCCTTTTTGATGCATAAGCATATTATGAAATATTTTGTTAATACCGTAAATGTTTATTGACAAAAACGTCCTGCTTGTGCTATTTTTTTAAACATCTTCTTTTGCGCTCATTCTCGGGTGTGGGAAAGAGGACCTCGACACAAGCAAGCAACGAAGGGAGAGCGTCTTGTACGCTCGCGACGGTCCGTAGGGGTAGCCTACCCCCACCTACTGTATCAGCTGGCGCATTTCCTCCATACCAATCGTCCTTCCATTATATTGTTAGGAGAGTGAGTTGGCGATTTCGCGCAGTGAGAGAACCTAGCGCCCATGAGGGCGCTCTGGGAAAGTGAACGTCCCTATAGGAGATCACCAGTCTCTGGTACCGTGATAGTCCCCGCCTAAGTCACAAGACGGAAGCGGCGCAACATCCGGTACATATCAGAGCTGGAAACATCGGGTGGAGACCTTGCGACCCAAATACTCCGCGTAAGCTCCGTAAGAGCCGTGATTCAACGTGAGAGAGACTGAGTACTTATGACTCTAGGTCTCTCCTCCTCGCAATCCGGTGCTAGAAGCGGCCGAGCAGGACCCATTATGGACTTCTTCCGCCTGCGGGCGTAAGTTTGCCGGAGGGCTCCATCAAATGCCGCTGCGCGGATTGCCGGGAGCTGGCGATGTCGCAGTACGAACCTGTCTGGCGGTGGATTCGGGATACGTTCCCGCCCATCATTAGCCCAGACCCTGCCAGGGAAGGGGTGCCCCACGGTACCCCTTCCCTCGGCCTGCCCTGCTTGCTTGTGTCTTAACCCCGCAATTATTTCAACACAGCCGCTCGAAAGAGCGGCTGTGTTGTGTCTTGGTGCCAGATAATGCTAGGCTTAGATCATGAGCGAAGCTGCCGTTGAGACACATCCGGATTACGGATCGGGCGACATGCCGGTCAATCCGTACGGCCAACTCCACATTGTGCCCGAGGTTATCGATCGCAGCCCCGAATCGGTGAGGACCCACGATAACTTTGCCGCCCGTGCCAACGACATAATTATGACCATTTCTCACGGTCTTCAACGGGGCGAACCGCTGCGCGAGGCGATAGGCGTGGCCGCGGATAATTACGTCGATAACACCGAGGACGACCCTGAATTGCAGAAATTCAGCCACTTGATTGTGAGGGCCCGCAAACAGGCCGAAATTCAGGATCAGCTCAATGAGGACCGTCGACTGCTTCACGGCGGCACGTTGGACACGGAGGAGGATCGATCGCTGGCGGTTCATTACGATATGCTGAGGCACGAGGCTTGCGAGTACAATCATGAGCTCCGACGGTTTATCGAGGATCACAGCGAGGATGTCGGTCGGGATGAACTCACTGATTGGCTAATTCGAGCCAGCCAGGGGCGGGTCAAGTGGGCGGACGGTGAAATAACGGGAGCCGTATCTGAAGCGGCGGTGCATGCGGCGCTGCAGGGCATGCCGGAGCTTCGCGGTCTACGCCACGGTACCGTGGACGAGGACCTCAAGGGCTTTGATTTTGTCGGTACATGGCAGGGCAGGCTGGTCACGTTCGACGCGAAGACCGGCCACTATCCGCCATTGACCGAGCAGAAACACGGTCATCCGCATATCGAATTATCGGTTCCGAGAATCGAAGGATTTAGACTTTCTCCGCATGAACTCGACAACCTGCGCTTCGATGCCCGCCATGCGCTGCATGAGCATGTCGGCATAGGGATCCATAGCGCGCACCGGCGCGACGCTACTAAGGTTATCCGCTTGGCTCCAAGTCAGTCGTAAGTCGAAAAAGTATTGACTTATAATGCAATATATGGTATATTTGTACGCATCTTCAGTTTTTGACTGAAGTATCTTGACAACGCGTGCTACAAACCCCCTTTCGCCGGCCCGGATGACCGGCCCCTACTGCCTGCCCTGGAGGGTGACATGACCGCAACCACCACCGCAACGCCCGCAGACATCAAGTGCCTGGCCGTTGCGGATGAGTCGCCGGTCCGTCGCCCCGCTCTGACCAGCTACAACGGCCCCAGTGCCGTGGAGCTCGAGGACTTGCGACAGTACACCTCCGTCGCGGTCTACGGCTTCGATGGCGAGGACGACCCGATGGCCTTCGGGCGCATAGTGGCCGGCTGGCTCGACGAGCCGGAGAGAGAGTGGATCAAGAACTGCCTGACTCAGGTCGTTCCGGGCCACGCCTCACCCGGCCGGCGTAAGAGCGTGCACATGGCGCTCAAGCTCGTGGACCGCGCCATCGAGGCGGCCAAGATCGAGGCCGAGCTGGCCGAGATCCGCGAGGAGTACGGTCAGGAGCTCCTGGAGCACCTGATCCATGGACACTACGGCGTGATGGTCATGAGGACCGTCCCGCCGTTGCTCACCCACAGCCAGATCGCGTTCTACGGGCGGATGATCCCGGCGATTCGCCGCATCCTCGCCGAGTTCGACGCCCTCGAGGCTTCGTCCGACAAGAGCCGCCGGCACGGTCCGAGTGCCGAGCGGATTCGCAGAGTCCGCGACCGTGCGGACGCTAACCGCGCCCGCGCCGCCGCTGGAAACAGCGGCAAGAAGAACTAGGCCTGACAATTGTCGGGGAGGCGGTCTTCGGACCGCCTCCCCGACCGGGAACCGAGCGAAGTAGTACGCGTTGTCGCTCTCCTGAAGTTTCTAATTTAAACCATAGAGATTTCAGCCGGAGTAAATAGTTAAAATTATGATTTGACACCCCAATGTACGGCGGGGTAAGTTGTATTTAAGTACAACAGCGTAAGCACCTTTAGGTAAATATTCCCCTCGTGGAAAGAAAAGGGCAAACCTCTCCGTAGGCGGCGACTCTATTCCTAGCGTTATGACTAGAATAGGTGGGCCGATTTTTTGTTTCGGACGAGCTGACTGCAGGCAACTGTCGTCGGCTCGTCCGACGCAAATGAGGGAGGTTCGAAATGCGGCATGCCGTGAAATCCAAGTCGCGCAACACGCGCGATTCCTACGACGTTCCTCCAACGCCCACCGCTCGTCGACCTGCTCAGCCACACTATGACCCCGATCACATCCAAGAACTGCTAGACAGAATCGATAGCGAGGTAAAGTCATGAACGCGACCGCCTCCACCCTGACAAAGCTTGACCCTCTGCGCCCCCTTACCGCGCACGATCGCTGTGATCGTTGTGGCGCTCAGGCCTACGTACGGGCAACTCTCCTGTCTGGCGGCGAGCTCCTCTTCTGCGGGCATCATTATGCCCAGCACGAGGCGAACATCTTCCCGTTGCTGCAGGAGGTTCTCGACGAGACCAAGCGTCTCCGCAGCATCCCCGGTCCCGTCTAGATCCGGCCCCCGACCCCCATCCGCTCAGGCCCCCGACTATTGTCGGGGGCTTCTTCATGCCATAATGGTTATGAATCAGAGGGAGTTTCAAATGTTGGACCGTGCAGACTATATAGCCCGTTACGATAAGCATGACGTACTCGGCGTAGTGGGGAACCTGCCCAAGCAATTGGCGCACGAATATGCTCAGCCCAATCTGGACGGGCTGCACGGCGCCCAGGCGATCGTCATGGCAGGTATGGGCGGTTCGGCGCTGGCCGGAGAATTTATAAAAAACTGGCTTGGCGACCGGCTGCCGCTGCCGTTTGTGATCGTGAGGGATTATGCGCTGCCGGGATTCGTGAATGAATCCACAATTGTAATCGTTTCGAGTTACTCCGGTAACACAGAGGAGACGATCTCCGCTTTGGCCGAGGCGGAATCCCGCGGCGCCAAGATAGTCGTGGCCACGAACGGCGGCAAGCTCGCCGAAATTGCCGCGGAGAAGGGCTATCCGCTCTATCTGACGCCGGACGGGTTTCAGCCTCGGATGGCCGTGCTCTACGGCGCGCGCCTGCTGGCGCAACTTCTGGAGGGTTTGGGAATCCTCGACGGATTGGTAGTGGAGCTCGAGGCCGCGGCCGCTTGGGTGCCGCGCCATATCGTGGCATGGAAGAGCGACGTACCTTTGATTGAGAACGCAGCCAAGCAGATTGCGGTCGATATTCAGGGCCACCCGATCGTGATCTATGCCGGGCCGTCACTGGCTTTTCCTGCCATGAAATGGAAGATCGGCTTTAATGAGAACGCCAAGAATATAGCTTTTTACAATTTTCTTCCCGAATTTAACCACAACGAGTTTATCGGCTGGAGCTACCCTGAGCGGAGCGGCCTCAAGGTGATCGAATTACGCTCGGACTTGGATAGTAAGCACGTGTCCAGGCGTTTCGACGTCACCAATAAGCTCCTCTCGCATTCGTTTGCGCCGATTGAAGTCATGGCCCTGGGAGACAGTCGTTTGCAGCAGATGGTTTGGACTATTATTCTGGGCGAATATACCGCCACGTATCTGGCACTGCTGAACGGCGTCGACCCTTTTCCGGTGGAGCTGGTTGAGCGGTTAAAACACGAGCTCGGTTAAAACGGGCCGCATTGCAGTCATGAAGAGCGGGACTGGATGAGCGATTAATCAAATCCACTGGCAGGCCAGTGGATTTTGCTTGGGGCTGTTATCGTAAATTGACCTAAACCGACTTGAGCGCCTGGATTGGCCTGAGGCGTGAGGCTTTGGCGGCGGGGGCGATTCCGAAGAGAATACCAACGCCGGCCGAGACGCCGACGGCCAATATGATCGTGGGCAGGGTAAAGGACGGAGTAATGCCAGCTGCGCGGCCGATGCCGGTAGCCAGCAGAACGGCCACGACTATGCCAAGGGCGCCGCCGACGAGACTGATCACGACGGCCTCGATGAGAAACTGGCTTAAGACGGTGCCGCTCGAGGCGCCAATTGCTTTACGCAAGCCGATTTCGCGCGTCCGTTCGGTCACGCTGACCAGCATGATATTCATGATGCCGATTCCGCCGACGAGCAACGAGATCGCGGCGATGGCGGCGATAAAGGTGGTGAGGAGATCGAGGATCGTGTTGAAGGTCGACAGGATATCGGCCTGAGTCAGCACGCTGAAGTCTTCCTGCCCGGCGTGGTTCTGCTTGAGGGCGGCCTTAATGCCGGCTACGGCACCGTCGACGTTGCTCGGCGAGTTGACCTTGGTAATTATTCTGAGGATGGAGGGTTCCTGGCCGATCAGAACCTTGGCAGTACCAGTCGGAATATATGCAAAGCTGTCTTGCGACGTGCCGAGACTCAGGCCTGAATCCTGCTTAACGATTACGCCGATCACCGTAAACGGCTTGCCCCGGAAGGTGACAGTCCGACCCATGGCATCGCCGGTGCCGAAAAGCTCGGTTTTGACCGTATCGCCCAGCACGATAACGTTCTGGTTGAGCTGGTCATCGCCAATAAACTGACCGGCAGCCAGTTTCTGGTCGACGACACGGGCGTAATTTGCAGTCGTGGCTACGATGAGGGCGCCGGAGGCGGTCGTCGTGCCTTCGGCCAGGACGCCCGAGATCAAGCTTATGGAGGTTGTGTTCTCGGTGTTTTGCACTTTGCCCACGCTCACGGCGTCGGCTTGGGTCAAAGTCGATGAGCCAAGCGCCGCGGTAAAGCTGGGAGCCGACTTGCCACCGCTTTGGTTGGAACCGCCGCCGGAGGTGACCGACAAGACGTTCGAGCCCAGCCCCGTTACTTGCTTGGTGACGGCATCTTTGACGCCTTGGCC
This sequence comes from Candidatus Saccharimonadia bacterium, assembly GCA_038251135.1. Classification (GTDB taxonomy): domain Bacteria; phylum Patescibacteriota; class Saccharimonadia; order UBA4664; family UBA4664; genus JBBSBR01. The sequence continues at coordinate 21,179 of JBBSBR010000004.1, forward strand.
GATCGCCGTGATCGAGACGACGGCGGCAACCCCGATGATCATGCCGAGCATCGTCAAAAACGATCGGAGTTTGGCATTTTTGAGGCTTATGAAGGCCATGCGTAAATTTTCCCAGAACATCATTTGGCGGCCCCCTTCGGAGCGAGATTAGTAGCTTCGTCGCTCACGATCCGGCCGTCGCGGATGGTTACGGTGCGGTCGGTTTGACGGGCAATTTCGGGATTGTGAGTAACGATTACGATCGTGGTGCCGTGCTCGCGGTTGAGTCGGCGAAGCTCATCGATGATGGCGGCCGAGCTCTTGGTGTCGAGATTGCCGGTGGGCTCATCGGCGAGGACGAGGCTCGGGTTATTGGCTAGCGCGCGTGCGATGGCGACCCGTTGGGTCTGGCCGCCCGATATTTGGTTCGGCCGATAGCCGGTGCGCTCCCCGAGACCGACGAGCTGGAGAAGTTCTTCGGCACGCTTACGTCGATCGCGGCGCTTCATGCCTCTATAGACCATGGGCAACTCAACATTCTGCTCGACGCTGAGACGCGGGAGGAGGTTGAAGCTCTGAAAGACGAAGCCGATCTTGCTCAGTCGGAGTTTGGCGAGATCACGGTCTTTATATGATGCGACTTGCTGGCCGTCGAGCAGGAATTCACCCTTGGACGGAGTATCTAGGAGGCCCAGTACGTTCATGAGGCTTGATTTGCCGGAGCCCGACGGGCCGATAATGGCTATAAACTCACCCGCAGCAATGGTGAGGTCGATATCTACAAGCGCAATTGTCGGTTCGGCCCGATCGGTGAATGTCTTGGAGACATTCCGTAGTTCTATAACGTTCATGGTTAATAGTCTAGCAGGAACTGCGCTTTAGGGCGATATCTGTAGTCCGCCTTGTGGAATTCATAGCAGAAACCGTATAATTACCAGGTTCAAATACGGAGGGGTCGCCTAGTGGCCTATGGCGCTCGCTTGGAAAGCGGGTTGGGCGCAAGCCCTCGAGAGTTCGAATCTCTCTCCCTCCGCCAAGAATAAAGTTCTTTTTCGACCCATTCCCCTAAAGCTCTATATAAAGAGGGCAGGCTGTTTTAATTTAGCTCAAAACGTTATGAAATGAGCTATTCCCGTTCTGTATGGCAACGGTATTCGAACTTGCTTAGTTAAACTTTTTAGACCGTGGTTTTCGCTCTATATATACCTTTTGGTCTTTGAGGAACAGTTCGCCTCTGACATATTGCAGTATTTCTCGTTTTTCTTCTCTCGTACCGTTTTGGAGTACATATTTGGCATAAGCTTTCAGGTCTATGGCAGGTTTCTGCATCAACTCATCACCGGTATAACCAAGTACGCCATTAAACCGCTGGTATCGCTCCAGCTCATCCTTGAACTGCTCCTGAGCGCCGATTTCGTCTAATTCGAGATCATCGATCAGTCTGAGCAGCTCGTTCATGAGGTCGGTTTCGCGAATGTAGGGCTGAATGCAGTCAAGATCGTTCGTTCGCCCGCAGTGATAGTAGACATAACGCCTAAGCTCACCAGTAGATTTGAGTCGTTTCATATGTTCTTCGGCCGTTATGCCCGTCTTACAGGCTCCACACTTCAGTATTTTGGTAAAACTAAACTCTTTGCTGCCAGTACGTACCTTAGGAACGACGCTGAGCTGGGCTTGCACCTCATAGAACAGTGCTTTGCTGATTAGTGGGATATGTTTGCCTTGATGGAGCTTTGGCTCAGTTTTAGGATAGCGAAATTCGCCGTAGTAGAAAGGATTCTGCAAAGTTCGGTAAATATGGCTTAAACCGAGTCGTTTACCATGTCTGGTGGTAAAGTCTATGTTATCCAGCCATCTTTTAATGTCTCGGCCAGTGTAAGCTTGTTTGGCGACTCGCTCGAACATCTCGACCATGGTGGCTGATCGTTCTTCGTCAATGATGATCTTTTCTTCGCCTAAACCATTATTAAGATACCCTATCGGGGCTTGACCCGGCCGCCAGCCGTTGGCGGCTTTGTTGTGTAGGCCACGAATCACGTTGAGGCCTCGGTTGTCGTTCTCGAGCTTCGCCTGTGAGCCAAGGATCATCAGCAGGAATTTCTCATTTGGCGAATTAGTGAAGGTTTGGCCATGCGTACGGATCTCTGCCAGCTTTCCTTGATCCATGAGATCCACCAGGATACCCAAGTCTCCAGCATTACGACTCAGTCGATCAGGAGCCCAGGTCACAATACCATTGAAATAGCCAAGCTGGATGTCCTTAATGAGGCGGTTATATACGGGACGGGTGCCCGATTCCTTGGAAGAGTGGCTTTCTTTACGGATTTCCGATATCTCAATGCCCCAATAGTCAGCAAGAAGCAACATTTCTTTGATTTGTTGCTCAATTGAGAGCGCTTGGCGTTCATCTTGCTCAGAAGATTTGCGTGCGTATAAGCACCAGCGAATCGGTGCCGGTTTAGCTGTCTGTGATATCTGTTGGGGAAGAGTTATTTCCATCAAGGACAAGGTACCGTAACGGTGGCGTAAGTCCAGCCCAATAACATGCTTTGCTTGCCGATACATGAGCTCTAACCATAAGTACTTTGTATAGGGCCTATACTTATGCATAATGTAGTTATGAAGAAAAATCAAAAAGGTTTTGCCATCTTAGAGCTATTGCTAATAACTGGTGTGTTAGTTGTCTTAGGGTTCGTTAGCTGGACAGTTTATAACAAACATAACCAAAGCAGTAAATCTTCACAAAGCAGCAGTAGCAACAGCGTAAGCGAGGAGACTATTATCGCTAAAGAAGGTACGCAAGTTATCAAAATGCTACCTGGTAAAACTATTGTTAAGCTACCTTCTGGTGACATACTCAGGTTTGGCAATATTGGCTCAGCGACCTCAGTGCCTGATTTCATTTTTGGCGCAAACTATGTGCTTAACGATGTGCACAAGATAAACTGGCTGCCAATAAAGAAAGCTCTCACAACGTATCACAATGGCTACCAGTATGCATTGACTAATAAAGGTTGTTCCACAGAGCGTAAGTTTGATATCGATGTCACAATAACGGTGGTTACTAACTGTACGATTGAAGTCAAAACAACAAAGACAAATGCCCCGCAGGTAAACACAGCTAGTATCACGAGACCGCTTTCTGTTACAGAGAAACAGGGAGGCCCCTTGCGTAGTGTTTTGAACGCTGATCCTTATTTGTTCGTCGGAGCTACCAATATGCGTGTAACCAAAACCACTGATGGCACGAAAGTATATTCGGATTCTGGTGATTGGGAGCTAAATATTATCACTAACTTTGGCATAGAGACTATTAAGTACACTGCCGAAGAACTATACGCTCAACAAACAAAGTCAGTCACAATTGGCCCTGCAAAAGTAGATGTCGTTATTGGTGCTCTGACGTGCACGCCAGCGTATAGTCCGGCATTAGGCTGCAAGAACCAGTACGCTACGGTGTATGACAAAATTGATTTTACAGTAAAATACTCATCAACTAGTGGTAAGCAGGACGTGAAAATCCTCGATTATCAGGAATAGGCTACCGCAAAATAAGTAATTTGATTAACAGATTAACTATGCCATGAGCTTTGATTATTAGCAAGGTTCCTCCAGAAAACTAGCACCTCTGTTAGCTCTTAAGAAACGGGACACGGCGCATATAGGCCGCGGGTGTCTCATTTGTCTCATTTTCCTCTTAAAACTGCTAGAATATGAGACACGGGCGGAGTTCGAGACCCGTGTGTCCCGCCATGACAAAGCACTCGTATGCACGGGTGCTTTTTCTATGTGCCGTAATTGAAGATCTTCGAATGTTGCTCGGGTTAATGTAAAATTAAGTCAATAATGAGGGATATCCGCATGGCCCGCAGCGACGGAATGAAATCCAAATCCAATGACTACTGGCGCCAGAAGCTCACTCCTGAGCAGTACCGAGTCTTACGCGAGAAAGCGACTGAAGCGCCGTGGACCGGGGTTTACGTCGACAATCACGATTCCGGGTCATATCGGTGCGCGGCGTGTGGCCAGGAGTTATTTATGAGTACGGCCAAATTCGACAGCGGGTCCGGTTGGCCTAGTTTTTACGATGTCGCAGCTGAGGGTAAAGTAGACCTTATCGATGACAAGTCGCTGGGTATGAGGCGCACCGAAGTTGCCTGCAGTAACTGCGGTGCTCACTTGGGCCATCTCTTTGACGACGGGCCGGCCGACAAGGGCGGGCAGCGTTATTGCATCAATTCCGCCTCCCTGGACTTCGAGAAGAAGTAGCCGATGCGGCGAGTTTACTCAGATCACATATTAGAACCGGGCATTACTCGGTTCTTTTTCATTTTTCACGTACTATATGAGTAATGAACTTACATTACGAATCCCTGCACAACCACACGACGGCGTCCGACGGTACCCAAACCTATCTGGAGGTCCTAAAGACTGCCGAGGCCAACGAATTCGGCGTAATTGCCTTTACTGATCACGACATGCTGCCGTCGGCAAATGATCTGAGCGCCCTGCGCACCTACAAGGGGCCGGTTAAGTGGCTGATTGGCTGCGAGATCTCCAGCGGTCTTCCCCGTGAGCTCGGGGGAGGCGCCACGAGCATGCTGCATATACTCGGGCTTTTTACCGACCCCACAAACGAGGCGTTGCTTGATCACTGCGCCAAGGCCGGCGTGGCTCGAAATGAGCGTATGGAACGCATTGTCACGAATCTGAAAGGACTGGGATTTACGATATCGGCCGACGACTGCCTCGAAGCGTCGGGGGGAGAAAGCGTGGGCCGGCCGCATATTGTGAAGGCACTAGGCATGTATCCTGAGAACCGCGAGATCATCAATCGGATCAAGGCGGAGATGGCCGCTGCCGCCGTCAACGACCCCGCAGTCGCCATGGATTACATGAGAATGCTTGAACGGTCGGAAAGCGACTACCCGTACCGATTGTTTTTGAGCGATGATGCCTTTATCCCGAATATCTACGTGGACTATCTCTACTCAATCGATCTCGACCAGAGCGTTAAGCTCATTCGTGATGCGGGCGGGATAGCGGTCCTCGCTCATTGGCCCACGATCAGCAAGAAGATCAACGATATATTTCTCGAACAGTTACTCAACGAGAAACGCCTCGACGGGCTCGAACTGCGTTCGGGTTACTTCGACTCGCAGGTCGACCGGGCCGAGCGTGATTTGATCGCCATGGCAGCCCGGACCGGCTGCATCACGACTTATGGAATTGATGGTCATCGGGCCGTCGATATCGAGCAGGTCAGCCGGGATACTTCACTCGCGAACAAAAGCGTCGGGCAAACGGCCAAGATTCTCGAGCAGGTAAAGCCTGAACTAGGTTGGTCTAACCTATAGATATCACCTTTAGGCTTGCAATAATTAGTCAAATACGCTATAAATGCTAAATCGTAAGATTCCCCGTCTAGAGAGAGTTGGTCGGCAGCATGGCGTACAAGGGCGACTGCGAAGCTTGCAACGGCAAGGGCTGGCGATCGAGCATCACGGGTGTTCGCAACTGCGACGTCTGTGGTGGTACCGGTAAGGCGAAGTAATGTTCGCCTTACCATCTCAACTTCTTCTTCACCGACCGGCTGCAACTTGCGGCCGGTCGGTGAAACCCTCCCCATCCATACGCCGGATGGGGTTTTTCGTATCTGGACGTAAGTTCGAGTTATACTTGATTTTATGGATGAAGTGGCAGAGATCAAGAGCCGGCTGGAGATCACTGAGGTGGTGGGCGGTTATCTGCCGTTGAAACAGGCCGGCCGGAACCTCAAGGCGCCGTGCCCGTTCCATCAGGAAAAATCGGCCAGCTTTATGGTGAGCCCAGAGCGGGGGATTTATCACTGCTTCGGCTGCAATGAGGGCGGCGACATCTTTAGCTTCGTTATGAAGATGGAGGGCTTGGAGTTCCGCGAGGCGCTCGAGAAGCTGGCCCGTCTGGCCGGCGTCGAGCTCAAGGCTCGCCGCGGTGAGAGCGCCGAGCTCAATCGCCGCCGCGCGAGACTGCTGGAGGCGCACGAGCTGGCAGCGCAATATTTCCAGACGTCGCTCGTCAAAAATCCCATAGCTCTTGATTACGTCGTGAAACGTCGCCATCTGGGCAAAAATACGGTGCGCGATTTTCGCATCGGCTACGCGCCCGATTCATGGAACGCCCTGACCGACTTCCTCGTAAAACGCGGCTTTACGCAAGCCGAACTCCTGGAGGGAGGATTGGCGCGTCAGAAGGAGGGCAGCAGTTCGATCTACGATCTCTTTCGTAAACGCATTATGTTTACCATCTCGGATCGGGACGGCCGGCCGATCGGCTTCACCGGCCGGGTGATGGACGATGAGCTGCCTAAGTATATGAATACTCCGCAGACCCCGCTCTACGACAAGAGCAGCGCGATATTCGGTCTGCATTTGGCACGCGAGGCAATTCGCTCGAGCGACGAGGTCGTGCTGGTCGAGGGCAATATGGACGTGGTCGCGTCCCATCAGGCGGGCATTAAGCAGGTGGTGGCCTCAAGCGGCACGGCTCTCACGCTCGACCAGCTGCGCACGCTGTCGAAGCTGACCAAAAATATTAAACTGGCTTTCGACTCCGACCGGGCAGGACTGGCGGCCACGGAGCGGGCAATTGAGCTGGGTCAGAAGTTGGGCCTGACGCTCCGCATGGTCGAGACGCCCGGCGCCAAGGATCCCGACGAGCTGATACAAGCCGACCCCGAGGCCTGGAAGCAGGCGATCGCCAATGCCAAGTACATCATCGATTACCTCTTCGATCGTTTTGCTCAGGATTACGATCTGGAAACGGCCATCGGCAAGCGGCAGTACACGGATCGCCTGGCGGCTAATTTGCGCCGGCTTGGCGACGCGGTGGAACGGGATCACTACACCAAGCTGCTTGCCAAGCGGATTGATATCGACGAAGAAGCCGTACGGTCAAAGATCGATAATCCCGACACCGCCAACGAGAGCATCTCTCAGCTCGATGAGCCGGTACCGCGCGCGGTCGTGCAGGCATCCGGCAAGCCGACGGCGCGGGTTCAGCTGGAGGAAGGAATCCTAGCCATGGCCCTGTCGTTTCCGCTGACGCGCATTGCTCTGAGCGACCTCAAGACGGGGGATTTCAGTAATGCTCCGCGCCAAATAATCTATGGCGCTCTGCTTAAGTCGACTGACGCTCCGGGGTCGGAAATTGCAACTTCATTGACAGAGCAGACGGACTATATTAACATTCTTCTGTTACAGGGCGAGCAGGAATTTTCCGATATCGCACCAGCAGACCGCAGTTTCGAGGCATTCGGACTGGCTAGACGGCTGCAAATGGCGTCCAACAAGGATCTAAAACAAGTACTTACGAGCCAGCTGCGCGAAGCCCATGAACGAGGTGACGTGCAGTTTGAACTTAGTTTACTGACACAGCTGCAAGAATTGAACGAAGAGGAGAATTAGTTTGGCCAGGAAACACGTAGAAGATGATGTAGCCTCAAATAGTGGATACTCACCCGAGGTTGATCGTCTGATCGCCAAGGGTAAGGAGCAGGGTTTCGTTACCCAGCAGGAGATCGCCGGCATTCTGCCGGAGGCCGAAGAGAACCTCGAGGAGCTCGACGAACTTTACGCGGCGCTCATTGAGCAGGGCGTAGAGATTACCGACCAAAAAGACTCGCTTATCTGGGACAAGGACGAGGAAGACACCCCGGACACCAGCGACGACTATATCAAAGATATCGCCGACGACTCGGTCCGACTGTACTTACGGGAGATCGGTAAGATTCCGTTGCTCACCGGTGAGCAGGAAGTCATGCTTGCCAAGCGCATCGAGACCGGCGATAAAGCCGCCAAAGATGCTATGGCCGAAGCCAACATGCGCCTCGTAGTGAGTATCGCCAAGAAGTATATCGGCCGCGGCCTAGATTTGCTCGACCTGATTCAGGAGGGTAACACGGGCCTGTTGCGCGCCGTTGAGAAGTTCGACTATACCAAAGGCTACAAGTTTAGTACTTATGCCACGTGGTGGATCCGCCAGGCGATTACCCGCGCCATCGCCGACCAAGCCCGGACGATCCGGATTCCGGTCCACATGGTGGAGACGATCAACAAGCTCATCCGTACGCAGCGCCGTCTGGTTCAGGAGTTGGGCCGCGAGCCGCTCGACGAAGAGATCGCTGCCGAGCTCGAGATGGACGTCGAGAAAGTCGTTCATATACAGAAGATCCGCCAGGATATCGTTTCGCTCGAGGCGCCGGTGGGCGAGGAGGACGACTCACAGCTCGGCGACTTTATAGCCGACGAGGACTCCCTGACGCCGGAGGAGGCCGCCACGCACCAGCTCCTCAAGGAGCACGTGAACAGCATCTTGGCGCTGCTGACGCCGCGCGAGCAGAAGATCCTGCGCATGCGCTTCGGCTTGGAAGACGGCCGCAGCCATACGCTCGAGGAGGTGGGTCAGGAATTTGGCGTGACGCGCGAGCGTATCCGTCAGATTGAGGCCAAGGCACTCACCAAGCTGCGCAAGCACCGTGAGTCCAAGAAGCTCAAAGACTACCTGCGTTAAGCTTTCGAGACGCATCAAAATACCAAAAAGGCCCGTCGGGGCCTTTTTGGTATTTCGGGATAGTTTGCCGCACCAACAATAAATGACTTGGTGTTCCTAAAATATTGTACAAATGCCATTAAAGTTGTAAAACCGCTTATATTTGACTCAAAAATAGGCTTCTGATAAACTGCTTTGGTACCCGACACAGATTGGAAGTGATGCGACCGGCCTACAGCGAGCCGCAGCCGATGGTCGCACCGTGCGACCACCAACGAAGGGTAAGTACATGAACTTCGGACAAAAGCTTCTTGCCGGGACGGTTGCAGTCGTCTCAGTTGCCGCCATGGCAACAGTCAGCAGTAGCTACGCAGCGACGAGTTCCGCACCGAGCGGGGCCGTCAGATCATCCGTGTCAGCTGATCCAGGACTTAGCAGTCGAACATTCGACGAGTCAAGGGCCAGCCGATCCGTATTAACACGGCGATCGCTGCCAACAGTTACCGCAAAACCGACTCCCGTTCATCGGGCAACGGCCGTTTCGAAGCCGCCTGCCGCGAAGCGAGCCGCTGCCGCCCCAACGCCCAAGCCGACAGTCCGTCGAGTTGCGCTTAGCGCAGCGCCCGTTACAAAGGGCGGCGTTCAAGCAACCGCTCAACAGCTTCTGGCTGGCTATGGCTGGGGCAGTCAGTTTGGCTGCCTGAACAACCTCTACACCCGCGAGAGCGGCTGGCGAACTACCGCCGCCAACCCGAGCGGTGCTTACGGTATACCGCAGGCGATGCCCGGCAGCAAGATGGCTAGCGCGGGAGCCGATTGGCGTACCAACCCCGCTACCCAGATAGCCTGGGGCCTCAGCTACATCAAGTCGACCTATGGAAGCCCCTGTCAGGCTTGGAGCTTCTGGCTGGTCCATCACTGGTACTAACGGTACCGGTAAGCCCGGGAGGGCAGCCGCACGGCTGTCTTCCCGGGCTTTCTGCTTTACCGGACAGTACCCTATAATATGAACACCCCAACCGACTCCTTGAAATAAGGTGAAGTGATGAATGATGGCTAGCGCCACAGGGGCAAAACCGGTACAACTCGCGCTTCTGCCCGACCCAAGGCGGGATGAGTTGCTCAAACGAGCCAGAAGTAGGCATCGCGAAGCACTTATCTGGATATTTTCGGTAGCGGTTTCGATCGCCATCTCACTGGGAACCATTATCTGGTTCTTTATGTCTCAGCCCGTCCTCAACGACGACTGGCAAACCATGGTGGCAATGCTCGTCTTCTGCCCGTTCGGGACAGCTTTGGCCGGATTCATGCTCGCACATTTCAGCAAAGAAGAGGCCTATGCCCTGCGCAAGCAAGCCGCCTGAACCAGCTCTTACACGAATTTGTGTAGGGGCTTTTTTCTTTCCCAGCAGGTATAATCAACACCATGAATAAGAAGCCACTTCTCGTACTCTTCGACGGTTCAGCGGTTTTTCACCGCGGGTATCACGCCGTGCCGCACCTTTCGACCCGGGACGGCCTCCCCACCAACGCCACGCTCGGCTTCGCCAATATCCTATTGCGGGTCCTCGGCGAACTCAAACCGACTTACGCGATCGTAACCTGGGATAAGTCGAGCAAATCATTTCGTAAGGAATGGTACCCGGAGTACAAGGCCAACCGGGTGAAGCAACCCGATGATCTCTATGCCCAAATTCCGACCACGCGCGAACTGGTCGATGCCATGAATATTCCGTGGATTGAACTCGATAATTATGAAGCCGACGATATTATCGGCACTTTGGCCCGCCAGGCCGAAGAGCGGGGCGATCTGGAAATTGTGATCGCGACCGGCGACAAGGATCAGCTGCAGCTCATCGATAATTTTACGGTCGTCGACATGTTTAATCCGCGAACCCCGGTTCCGACGCGCTACGACTTGGCCAAAATGCAGGAAAAGTACGGCCTAACGCCCCAACAATTTATCGACTACAAAGCCATAGTCGGCGACCCAAGCGATAATATCCCCGGCGTTGCCGGCATCGGCGACATCGGCGCCCGCAAGCTGTTGGCCGAGTACAAAACCCTCGACGGCATCTATGAACATATCGACGAGATCACGGGCGGTATTCACGACAAACTTGTTGCCAACAAGGACATGGCGTATCTCTCGCGCAGACTCTCGGTGATCGTCCTGGACGCGCCGGTTACCCTGGATCTTGAGCCGGCCCGGATCGGCGACTATGACCGCGACAAAGTCCACGAGCTGTTTCGGCGGCTGGAGTTCAAAAGCCTGCTGTCGAAGCTCCCCGATCAGACCAACGGCGCGCAGTCATCGGCCGCGACGACCGCCGGCCTGACGCTGTTTGGCGACGACAACGCGGCAGCCCCGATTAAGCGCACCCACCTCGAAAATGCTACCTATCGGACGATTACGACCGAAGCCGATCTGGCCGCTCTTGCGCATCAGTTGGGCGAGCAGTCGATTTTTGCCTTCGACACCGAGACCACGTCGGTCGACACCATGGAGGCCAAGTTGGTCGGCATATCGGTCAGTTTCAAAGCCGACGAGGCCGCCTACATCCCCGTCGGCCACCAGACCGGCGCGCAACTAGATCAAGCGACCGTCATCAATGCCCTAAAGGCCGTCTTCGAAGACCCGAGCATCGGCAAGACCGGCCACAATATTAAGTATGACTACGAAATACTGCGCCGCCACGGCATGAAGGTTGCGGGAATACGGTTCGACACCATGATTGCCGCCTTCCTCTTGAATTCACTCGGACGGTCCCAGAGTCTCGATGACCTGGCCTATGCCGAACTCGGGGTAGAGATGATTCCCATCACCGAGCTCATCGGCGTCGGCAAAGATCAAATTACTTTCGACGGCACGGCGATCGACGAAGCCGCGACCTACGCCGCCGAAGACGCCGACATGTCCTGGCGGTTGTATGAGATTTTTAGTAAACGCCTGGCCGAGCAGTCGGAGCCCAATTCGTACGGCTGGAGCATGAACCGCTTGGCGAATGAAATCGAGTGGCCGATTATCCCCGTTTTGGGAGAGATGGAACTGGCCGGGATCGGCCTCGACGTTCCTCAGCTGGTTGAATTTGGCGTCAAGCTGACGGCCGACATCGCAAACATCAAAGAGGAGGTGTATAAGCTGGCGGGCGAAGAGTTTAACCTGGGCTCGCCGTCTCAGCTCGCCCAAATCCTCTACGGCCGTCTGGGGCTTTCGACCGCCGGACTCAAAAAGGGCAAGACCGGCTACTCGACGGCTGCCGGCGAGCTGGAGAAGCTGCGTCACGCCCACCCCATGGTGGAACTGATTATGCAGTTTCGCGAGTTGGATAAGCTCAAAAATACCTACGTCGACGCTCTACCCGAGTTGGTGAAAGCCGACGGCCGGATTCATACGAGTTTTAATCTCACCATCGCCCAGACCGGGCGTTTGAGCTCGACCAACCCCAATTTGCAGAATATTCCCGTTCGGAGCGAGCTTGGACGTCAGATACGCTCGGCCTTTGTCGCGCCTGCCGGCCGAACTTTCATTTCGGCCGACTATTCGCAGATCGAGCTCAGAGTGGCAGCCGCCCTGTCCCAGGATCCGGCGATGCTGGCGACTTTTCGAGCTGGTCACGACCTGCATGCCGCAACCGCCGGCGAACTGTACAATGTGCCGCTCGAAGAGGTCACCAAGGAGCAGCGCTACGCCGCCAAGACGATCAACTTCGGTGTGCTGTACGGCATGAGCGCCCACGGCTTGAGCGTCGCAACGGATATGGATCCGAAGGAGGCCGGCGAGTTTATTAAGCGTTACTTCGGGGTCCGCCCTAAATTAGCCGAATACATTGAAGCCACCAAGCAGTTCGGTTACGACCATGACTACACCGAGACCCTCTTTGGTCGCCGCCGCCCGTGTCCGGAGATCCGCTCCAATAATTTCCAGATTCGCAGCAGCGCCGAACGTATGGCCGTGAACGTGCCGATTCAGGGTACGGCGGCCGACATCATTAAGTTGGCTATGGTAGAGCTGGCTCCGAAATTACCCGAGGGCGCAAAACTTCTTCTACAGATTCATGACGAACTTATTGTAGAGGTCGACGAGGCTCAGGCGACGGCGGTGGCCGAGATAGTGGAGGCAACTATGGAGCAGGTCATCGACATCGGCGTGCCACTTGTTGTGGATACCGAGATCGGCACCAATTGGGGCGTTTTGTAAATTTTTTATTTGCGGATCGGGCAATCCCTTAATTTACAGATGCAGCCCGTAGTTATCTTACCATCGGAGCCGTATTGATCGACTGGGTCGTATGCAAATGTGATACTAGTGTACTGAGTACACTAGTGTATAGAATGATCACCTCTTCCCCGAGTCCTATAACCGTTTGGATACTTGCGGCCTTGGCCGCCGGTCCGAACCATGCCTACGGAGTTACGCAACAACTTCAGGAAGACTACAAGGGTCTGGAATACACAAGCGATAGGAGCGTTTACGCGGCGCTCAAACGTATGGAGGTGGAAAAGCTAGTAAAAGGCGAGAGAGTCGATGCCACAAAGCATAGGAGATATTTCTTAACTCCCTTTGGCCGCAGGATATTGGGACGGGAAAAACTCAAAGCGGAGCGCCTCGTCTTGCTGGTCCGGCAGCGGCTCTAACTAACCTCGACGTCGCTGCCGAAGCTGACATAATTACTGAAGTCGGTACCGATCTTTTGGATCGCTTCCGGAGCGGGCCGTTCATAGGTAGTGGCCGCGTCGATACACTCAAGGCCCTCGGTCATAATGGTGTAGCGGGTCGTTACGCCGAGGTCGGTCGTCTCGGTGGTATCCGACGGCACGAAGTATTCTCTATGCACGGCGTCGGCCGGGAAGAAGATATCTCCCCCAATCGTGATCGTTGCGTCGCTCTCAGCGAGCACCTCGCCGTTCCAGACTGCCTTCATGAATAACCCTCATTAGTATATTCATTGTAGCCGATATCGGAGCTAATGATATGATGACTATCCAGAAGGGGACGGTATGCCGGAAGGACCGGAGGTCGAAACAATCAGGCGGGGATTGGAGCTGGGCATCGTCGGTCAGCAGATTTCGGCTGTCGAGGTTCTGTGGGAGAAGAGTTTTCCCGTACCGGCTGATCTCCTGAATGAGATCATCGTGGGCGCGCAAGTAAAACATTTGGGGCGTCACGCGAAGGTCTTGGTCATTGAGCTGAGCAACGACTACAGTCTGCTATTTCATCTCAAGATGACCGGCCAATTGGTGCTCGTGAAGGCCGACGGCGAACGATTTGCCGGCGGCCATCCGAGCCAGAGTATGCGCGATCCGCTGCCGGATCGCTCTACCAAGGCTATCTTTGACTTCATATCGGGCGACCGGCTCTTCTTTAACGACTTTCGTAAATTCGGCTGGATCAAACTCGTACCGACGGGCGAGGTGATGAACGATCCGCTGATTGCGCGCCTCGGTCCGGAAGTTCTCAGTCCTGAATTCTCGTTGCCGTACTTCAGGGCGATCTTGAAGCGGCGCGGTCGATCGCTGATAAAGGCTCTGATTCTCGACCAAAGCACCGTATCGGGCGTGGGCAATATCTACGCCGACGAGAGCCTGCATCTGGCCAAAATTCATCCGGCGAGGCTGTCGGGATCGCTCACGCCCGCCGAGGCCAAGCGCCTTCACTTGGCGATTCGCGACATCATCGCGAGCGGGATCGAGCACGGCGGCACGAGCTTCAGTAATTACGTGAACGCTCTGGGCGGCAAAGGCGACTACTTGGATCACGCCCGGGTATTTCGGCGCGAAGGTCAGCCCTGCCCCGAGTGCGGCACGATCATCGACAAGCTCCGCGTGGCGGGCCGGGGTACTCATATCTGCAAAACGTGCCAGCCTTTGGCCAAAACGCGCTAAACTGACTAATATGATCTTCTTCTTTTACGGACCAAATGCCTACGCGCGCAACGAACAGCTAAATCAAATGATTGCGCAGTACACCAAGAAAACCGGTTCGGATATCGGACTTGAACGCATCGGCGGATCGGGCGTTAAACTCGAGACGCTGCGAGCCGATATTACGGCCGTGCCGTTTCTGACGACCAGCCGGCTCGTCATTGTCGAAGACGTGGCGTCCAACAAGGCCGTTTCTCCGAAATTGGCCGAGCTCATGGCGATGGTACCGAGTTCGACCGTGGTCGTCATTGTGGAGCGCGAGATCGACCAGCGCACCATTGCCTTCAAAGAGCTCAAAAAAGCCGATAAAGTCATGAAATTCGAGCCCCTCGCGAGGCCGCAGCTCGTTAACTGGATTAAGCGTGAAGTTGATGCGGTTGGGACCTCGATCGACAGCCCGGCCGTCAACGCCCTGATTGAAGCCTGCGGCGACGATCAATGGCGTTTGAGCCAAGAGATAAACAAGTTGGCCAATTACGACTCGACTATTTCGGTAAAGAGCGTCCGCGAGATGGTGACTCCGAGCGTGGAACAGTCGATATTTGAACTCGTGGAGGCCATGACGGCCGGCCGCGGGGATACGGCGATCGCCGGGTATCATCGGCTCCTCCAGATGAAGGAGAGCGAGCTGGGGGTGCTGGCCATGATCCAGTGGCAGCTTCGTAATCTGCTGCTGGCCAAGACCGCTCCCGGAATGACGGCGGGCGAACTCGCAAAGGCTACCGGCATGTCGCCCTACGTGGCCGGCAAAATGCAGACGGCCCAGCGCCGTATCAGTCAGGAGCGTCTGGTGGCGGCCTTTAAGCAGGCGGCCGATTGCGAATACGATATTAAGTCGGGCCGGATTAAGGGCGAGGTGGGCGTGGAACAGCTGATCTATAGGGTGGCGCTGTTGAGCCGCGCCAAGGCTTAGTAGCCGTTCTCAGCGTCATCTTCCTTGATGGCTTCGAGGATCGTCTCAAGGTCGCTCATAACGAGCGAGATAGCCTGAAGCTCGCCTTTGGCCAGCCAGGCGTTGCCCGGGGTAGTGCCGTAGTCCCGGAGCTGGGTAGTCCGATCGGTGAGTATCTGGATAGCTTCGAGTAGTTCGGCGCGCAGGGGATCGATGGGTGGTTGCTTGGTCATGTGTCCTACACTAACGTGTTGAGCTGAACGAGTCCAGATCAGGAGAGTATTCTGCTACCGCTTGACCGCCAGAGCCGCGGTGTAGGTTCGGCTCTGCTTGAGCTTGTCGTAATTGCCGAAGACCTCGCTAAGGTGGCGCTTCATATAGTCTTTGAGGCCGGAGATCGTGACGACGTAGAGGCGTCCGCCCGGATTGAGGCGGGCATACGCATCGGCCAGGAAGATACTCAGCAGCTCTCCGCCGATTTTGGCCGGTATGTTCGACACGATCACGTCAAATTTGAGCTCAGAATCGACTTGGTCGAAGCCGTTTGAGAGGTAGGCTTTGGCGTTTGTGAGCTTATTTAGCTCAATATTGCGGTTGGAGTAGTCTATGGCCACAAAATCCTTGTCGACGAGGTGCGTTTGGCCGTCCGGTGCGAGTGTGGCCAGCACGAGGCCGAGCGGGCCGTAGCCGCAACCGAGGTCGAGGCAGTTGTCGCCCGGGTTAATCTCCAGCTGATCGACCAGGAGGCCGGTGCCTTCATCGATACCTTTCGGGCTGAAGAGACCCCATGTCGATACGAATTTAAACGAGCGGTTACGCAGGGTTGCGGCAAAAGTAATATCTTGGCGGAGTTCATCGATGGTCATAATTATGCCCTTACAGGAAGAAAGGCCCGGGTGGGCCTTTCGTACGGTGATTATTTAGCGGACTTGTCGGCCTTGGGGGCGGCTGCCTTCTTGGGGGCGGCCTTCTTGGCCGAGGCTTTCTTGGCGGTTACGGCCTTCTTGGAAGCGGCCGACTTGCCGGCTCCCTTGGTGGTAGCGGCCTTGATCTCATCGGGAGCGATATTGGTAGCCTTGGTGACGGCTACGGCGAGCTGAGATTTGCGGCGGGCAGCCGTGTTCTTGTGGAAGGTACCCTTGCGTACGGCACGATCGATCTCGGAATAGGCCTCGTTGAGCTTAATCTGGATATCCTCGGCCGAACCCTCAACGATTGCCTCGTGCAACGCCTGGACGTCCTGCTTGACGGCGCGCTTGGTCTGGAGGTTGCGGCTGCGGCGGGTAATGGACTGCTTGGCGCGCTTAATGGCTGACTTAATGATTGGCATAGGGTTCCTTATGTGTGCTTGATGTGTGTAGACCGCCGGTGTGGCGATGATCGGCTATGGTAGCCTGCTCGAAACTAAATCTGCAGTTTACGCTGCGGCCAACCGGCCATAAAATGCCAGTTCTCGCTCAACGTACCTATAGGTATGTTTCACTCGACCTGGCAATTTCTGACTCGCTTGGATCATCAGCCTAACCAGACACATTTTGTATTGAGCAGGCTATAGCCAAATACCAATGGAATATACCGTATTTGAGATCATTTGTAAAGTAATCGCCGCCTCTCCGCGAAGGGAACATAAGCGCTAATGTTGACAAAAAGGTATTTTTCTAGTATATTGATATATTGTTTAACGCTTAAACGCACGATGAGGCTATGGATCTAACTCCCAAACAGCAGACTTCCGAGGCTATCCGCCAAGCGGAGTCGATTCTGATACTTACCGGTCAGAACCCGTCGATCGACCAGACGACGGCGGTTTTGTCGATGGCCATGATCCTGCGCAAGTTCGGCAAGAAGGTCAGTGCGCTCATTAGCGATCCGGTGCCGCAGCAGCTTAGCTTCCTCGACCAGTCAGGTTTGGACCGGAATCTCAGCGGGATGCGGGACTTTATATTGAAGCTTGACGTTACCAAGAGCGAAGTCGACAAGCTGCGGTACGAAGTAGAGGGATCCAAACTGCAAATCTTTATAACGCCGAGCAAGGGCGGCTTTGCGCCGAGTGACGTGACGTTTGATTACGGCGACTTCCAGTACGACCTGGCCATCGTGTTGGGCGTACCCACTCGCGGACGGATTGATCGGATTTATCACGAACACCAGGGCATATTTACGGCCATCCCTTTGATTAATATCGATTTTCACCGCTCCAATGAAAACTACGGCGCTGTTAACCTGATCGAACCTAACGCCTCGAGTCTGTGTGAGATTTTGGTGGCGACCAGCGAGAGCCTCCAGACGGGCCTGATCGATGCCGAGATCGCGACGGTCATGCTGACTGGTCTCATGGCCTCAACCGACCGCTTCACCGCCGCCCATACGACCTCCAAGAGCCTCACGGTGGCAGCCCAGCTAATGGCCGCCGGTGCCCGCCAGCAAGCCGTAGTGAAGTCGCTTTATCGAACGGGCGACCGCGACACGCGTCCGGCGAACAATCCCAAGCCCGAACAGCCGCGCCGTGACAATCCGCCCTATAAACCGTCGGCCAGTCAGCCGCCGCAAACTCCTCAGGAAATTAAGCCTGCCGAGCCGGCACGCCGGGAGCCGGAGATTGCGCCCGTTCAGGCTGCTAGCGAACCGGTTGTCGAAGCCATTGGACCGGTACCTCAGGTCGATAACTTCGATCGGGAGCCGATAATCGACCCCGCGCACATCGAGCTGGCGACCGACGGCAACGACTTTGATCCCAATATGGAAGTGGCCGACTTTGCCGCAGCCGCCCAGATTCTGCAGGAGCGTCTCAACCGGGAACTTCCGGGCGAAGCTGAGCGCTAACAGCCTGAATAAGGTATGATTTTCAGAAAGCGAGCCAAAGAGGCTCGCTTTTGGGTATAAACTAAGGACTATATGGAACTAAACGGCCTGCTACTCATCAATAAGCCCATCGGCATTTCATCGTTCGATGTGATTCGGGCGTTGCGCCGCCAGACCGGCGCGCGCAAGATTGGCCATGCCGGCACGCTCGATCCGCTGGCGAGCGGATTAATGTTGCTGTTGTTTGGCGCTGCCTGCAAGCAGGCCGAGCTTCTGACTAAGCTGGACAAGTCCTACCTGGGTCAGATCACCCTAGGCGCTAACTCCACGACCGGCGATAACGAGGGCGAGAAGACCCCCGTGAGCGATCTGGTGCCGGCGGAGGCGGAGGTTCTGGCCGCGCTGTCGGAGCTAACCGGCGAGATTACTCAGACGCCGTCCAAATATTCGGCCATCAAGATCGACGGAAAGGAAGCCTACAAGCGGGCTCGGGCGGGCGAAGAGGTGAAGATGCCGAGCCGGCAGGTGACGGTTTACTCGAATGAACTGGTTGACTATAAATATCCAATTATTGAACTCAATTCTAGCGTTTCCAGCGGTACGTACATTCGCAGTTTGGCCGAGGATCTAGGCGGTTTGTTGGGTACGGGCGGCTACTTGAGTGGTCTCGTTAGAACCAAAGTAGGAAATTATGGCCTGGACGAAGCCCAGGTACTCGATGAGGTCGATTTTGCCGTTGCTGAGCAGCATTTGCTTGACATTTAAGACAAAATATATACAATAACCAAATTCGCGATTAGTTCACGCTAAATATTTTTGTACGAAGAATATTTGTCGTGAGGCAACCGCCTCAACTCTCTATCCAAGAGCGCACCTTCAAACCGGGAGCTACTACAATGACCACTGACGCTGTGTCACAAGCTGCTACCCACAGCGACCGCGATGAGACAACTCGGCGGGTCTTCAGATCCATCAGCGTTGCTATCTTTTGGTCAGCGGTTTACTTCAGCGTGAGCCTGCTTATAACCTACTTGTTGACGCGGTCGGTTAGCAGCCACCGCGATGAAGTGTTCATCGCGCTGTGTGCCGGTGTATTGGCTCTGCTGGGGACGAGCAAGCTTGTTGCGGACACGTATCTAAACCGTGTTCTAGCCGCATTCATCGATTTCATTTTCGTGATCGGGGCTATTTATGTAGTCAGCGTTTCTCTGACCACGTAGTCCTCTGCTTATTTCACTCCAGATCCGCGCCTCATTACGCGCGGATCTGGCCTCACACCGGATTCGATTCCAAATAAATCGAGTCCGCTGTGAGGCAGGCCGCTATGCATGCTGTGAGCTCATACTGCCCTTCGTCCGATTGAGCCGACTTTCGGCGGTTCATTCGTACATAAACGGAGATCCAGCAGAGTACCGCGTTGCCTGCAATCTCAGGTGCGTTAGGGTTGCCAAGCGTGTGGAAAAGTGCTAGTATTCTAAAGTTATGTTAAAGCCTGAATCCAAAACCAAGGTTATTACAGGGTTACAGACCCACAAGAAGGACACCGGATCACCGGAGGTTCAGATTGGTATTTTTACCGAGCAGATCAAGGAGCTTACGAAGCACCTCCAGGAGCACAAGAAGGACGAGCACTCTCGCCGCGGGCTGCTCAAGATGGTCAGTAAGCGCCGTTCACTCTTGGACTACCTCAACAAGCGCGATCCGTCACGTTACCAGAGCGTCTTGAAGAAACTCGACTTACGTCGATAATTGCCCCGAGGGTCGGCCAAGTGCCGGCCCTCTGCAGTTAGAGCCGCTGCCCGTAAGGCATAACAGTGCTATACTGTTCGTAACACATCCAGGTATATTGCCTAGATGATCGGTGCGTAAGTTATGTATGTGTTGGAGCTTTGGGATTAACTACTTAATCTCTTGTCCCTGGCACTTACGCCGATCATCACTTCTATAAAGGATTTTGCATGAAGCAAGATATTATCAACCCCTTTGGCGTGAAGTCACAGTCTTTTAAAGTCGACTTCTGCGGTCAAGAACTCACCATTGAAACCGGCAACATGGCCTTTCTGGCCGACGGCGCCGTGACAGTCAGCTACGGCGACACCGTAATACTCGGTACCGCCGTCGTGGCCAACCAGCCGCGGGCTGGAATCGACTTCTTTCCGTTGCTTATAGATTACGAAGAGCGCTTCTACGCAGCCGGCAAGATTTCAGGATCTCGCTTCATAAAGCGTGAAGGCCGCGCCAGTGAGCATGCCACGCTGTCGGCCCGTCTCATCGACCGCCCGATCCGCCCGCTCTTTCCCAAGGGCTACCGCAACGACGTTCAGAGCGTCGCCATGGTACTGTCGACCGACGGCGTATACGCCGCCAATATTTTGGCAATTACCGCTGTATCTACCGCTTTGATGCTCTCGGGCGCGCCGTTTGAAGGCCCCGTAGTGGGTATTCGCATCGGTCTCATCGACGGCGAGCTTGTAGCCTTCCCGACGGCCGAGCAGATGGAAGTCAGCACGCTCGACCTGACCGTCGCCGGCACCAAGGACGCCATTATGATGGTGGAAGCCGGTGCCAACGAGGTGGACGAGGCGACCATGGTAAAGGCCATTGAACTAGCGCACAAGTCTATCCAGCCGGTAATTGAGTTGCAGGAGAAGATCGTGCAGACGCTCGGCGTGAAGGCCAAGGAATATGAACTCTACAAGGCCGACGAAGACCTCGTCGAGACACTCCAAGGCTACCTCGCCGACAAGCTCGGTCCGGCTGTCCGCCACCAGGATCATTACCTCCGTCACGATGCCATCCGCAACCTGGAGCGCGAAGTTATAGCCAATTATGAAGAGCACTACGAGAAGTCTGATCTGGAAGTAGCTTTCCGCAAGGTAATCGATTATGAAATCCGTCGGGCAATTCTCGAAGACGGCGCCCGTCCGGACGGCCGCAAGACCACCGAAGTCCGGCCGATCTCGTCCGTTGTCGGCTTGCTGCCGCGAACGCACGGTTCGGCCCTGTTTACCCGAGGCACCACCCAGGTCTTGAACGTTACGACTCTCGCCTCAACGAGCTTCGCGCAGCTCATCGACACCATGGAAGAGAACACCACCAAGCGCTATATGCACCACTACAACGCCCCGGGCTACTCGAGCGGCGAGGTTCGCCCGATGCGCTCCGCCGGACGCCGCGAAATTGGCCACGGGGCGCTCGCTGAGCGTGCTCTCCTGCCGGTAATCCCGAGCGTCGAGGACTTCCCGTACACAATCCGTACGGTATCCGAAGTGTTGAGTCAGAACGGTTCGTCCAGCATGGCTTCGGTCTGCGGATCCACGCTCAGCCTCATGGACGCGGGCGTACCGCTTGCTAAGCCGGTTGCCGGTATTGCCATGGGCCTCATCAAGGGTGACGGCGACAAGCACATAATCCTCACCGATATCCAAGGCGCAGAAGACTTCGCCGGCGATATGGACTTCAAGGTGGCCGGTACCGACGACGGTATTACGGCTCTTCAAATGGACATCAAGGTGAAGGGTATTACGCCGAAGATTATGGCGGAGGCGTTGGCCCAGGCCCTCGTCGGCCGCGAGCACATCATGGGGAAGATGAAGGAAGTTCTGGCTGCACCTCGCGAAGAGTTGTCGCCGTTTGCGCCGCGTATCGACAAGCTCATGATCAGTCCGGACAAGATCAAGGACGTGATCGGCAAGGGCGGCGAAACCATCAATCGCATCATTGCCGAGACCGGCGTCGAGATCGACATCGAGGACTCGGGTCTCATTATGATCGCATCGACCGATTCGATCGGCGCCGCCCGGGCCATCGAGATCATCAAGGGCCTCACCGAGGATCCCGAAGTCGGGCACGTTTACACCGGTACCGTCGTGAAGCTCATGGAGTTCGGTGCCTTCGTAAACATCATGCCTGGCCGCGACGGCCTCGTACACGTCAGTCAGATGGCCGATACGCGCGTCGAGCGGGTCAGCGACATCGTATCCGTGGGCGACACGGTTCGCGTAAAATTGCTAGAAATCGATCAACAGGGTAGACTGAATCTATCAATGAAGGCCGTCGACAAGGCGTAACCTTCCCGTGTCACAAGGTCTGTCGACGAGAGCCTGCCGGCTAGCAGTCGACCGACCGAAGGGTCACGGTGAAACCAAAACTTAGAGGTTCCATGACAGATCCTACTTCCGAGCGGCAGCGCCGACTTGACCAGATCAAAGATCAGATCACTGCCGATGGCATTACACCTGAGCTTGCCTCAAGTGCCATCCAGCTCGTCTTTGGATCGGGAAATCCCGAGTCTCACTTAGTTTTTATCGGTGAGGCGCCAGGGGCCAAAGAAGACAAGGTCGGAGAGCCTTTCGTGGGTGCTTCGGGTAAGTTCTTGAATCAGATGCTCGAAAGCATAGGATTGGACCGGAGCGACGTCTACATCACGAATATCGTGAAGTATCGACCACCGTCTAATCGCGATCCGCGCCCTGACGAAATTTCCGCATTTATCCCGTACCTCAAATCCCAACTCGACGTGATCCGCCCAAAACTAGTGGTCTTTCTCGGCCGACATGCCATGAACGTCTTTCTGCCGGGACTCAAGATCAGCGATGTCCACGGCGAGGTCATTGTGCGTGACGGATATCATTACCTGCCGCTGTTTCATCCCGCCGCCGCACTCTATAGCCCCAAAATGCGCCTAACGCTGATCGAAGACTTCGCCAAGATCCCGACGATCCTCGAAGACCCGCTCCAATCTCCAACGAGTTCTTGATCAAAGCGTACCGAACTTATGTGAGCGCCCCATCACTGCGGCGTTGGCATGAGTCCGGAACATATAGCCAAGCTATGCCGGTCTGTAACTCAAGTTATCAAACAATATTACCCTTCGCGAAGTACGCGAAACAATCATAAAGAAAGGACATCTCAGATAGATGGATCCAAATTCCAATAATTCCAATCAGCCCCAGGGGCAGCCAAATCAGCCTCGTCCCGAAGGCAATCGTCCCGTAAATAATCAGCCCCGTAATGACCGCCCTCAGGGCGGCCAGCGCCCGCAGAACGACGGCAGCCGACCGCCGCGCTTTGCCAAACAACAGGCAGCCGGAAGTCCCGGCCAAGGCGGCGCACCCAAGCCCAGGTCGGGTGGCGGCGGCGGAGGCGGCGGACGCCGTCGGCGCAACGGTCAGATGCAGCCCAACCATACCGATCTGCTCCCGGCACTCGATATGATGCCCGTCAACAAAAGCGTCTTTAACGGCGCCGCCGGCGCTCAGCAGACCAAGATCAAGACCGGACGCGGTCCGGCCAATCAGGTGACCCGCGAGACGAAACTGCGCGTAATGTTCCTCGGCGGTCTCGGCGAGATCGGCAAGAATATGATGGCGATCGAGTACGAGAACGACATCATTATCCTCGATATAGGCTTCGGCTTCCCCGAGAAAAATCAACCTGGCGTCGATTACATTATCCCCGACGTCACGTATCTCGAGGCGAACCGTCACAAGATTCGCGCTATCGTCATCACGCACGGCCACATGGACCACATCGGCGCAGCCGGCTACATGATTCCTAAGTTCCCGGTCCCGATCTATGGCTCACGCCTCTCGCTCGGCATGGTGGCCAAGCAGATCGAGGAGTTCAAGATTCAGACGCCGCACTACGTAGTACTGGATCCCGATAAGCACGAACGTGTGCAGATCGGCGTATTTACCATTGAGCTGTTGCGCGTCAACCACACCATCGCCGACTCGACGGCCGTGGCCATTCGTACCCCCGTCGGTATGATTATCGATACAGGCGACTGGCGCCTCGACCCCGATCCGCTGGATGGCAAAGACATGGACCTGAAGCGCTTCAAGGAGCTTGGCGACGAGGGCGTATTGTTGCTGATGAGCGACTCGACCAACTGCGACCACGCCGGGCGTACTCCGAGCGAGCGCGTAATTGAGCCGACGTTCAAGGACCTCTTTGGCCGCGCCGACGGACGTATCATTATTTCGTCGTTCTCGAGTTCAATTACCCGAGTCCAGATGATCATCGACGCCACCGAGCAATCCGGCCGCAAACTCGCCCTAGTGGGCCGTTCGATGCTGTCGACCATTGAGCTCTGTGTAAAGATGGGATACCTGCGCGTACCCCAGGGTCTGCTCGTGAAAGTCCAGGATACCGCTAATCTCGGCGCCGCCCAGACGGTAATCCTCTGTACCGGTTCGCAGGGAGAAGAGAACTCAGCACTGGCGCGTATGAGCACCGGCGACCACCAGCACGTGAAGATTAAGGCCGGAGATACGATTATCTTCAGCTCCAGTGTGATTCCCGGCAACGAGAAGGCTATTTTCGGTCTAATCGACAACTTGATGCGCGAGGGTGCGCGCATCTACACCCGCTCGACCGGTGAACTCGACGGCCACGGACCGCTTCACGTTTCGGGTCACGCCTCTCGCGATGACGCAGCCGATTTGATCAACATTGTCCGCCCCCGTTACTACGTCCCGATTCACGGTGAATTCCACCACTTGGTACGCAATGCCGAGGTGGCGGCCGAAAACGGCGTCCCGAAGGATAATATCTTTGTCATGGACAACGGCGACGTGCTGGAGCTTACTGCCAATGCGGCTCAGAAGGGCGCTAGGATTCCGGCCGGTATGGTCATGGTGGACGGTTCGGGTATCGGCGACGTCGAAGGCGTTGTCTTGCGCGACCGCTTGGCTCTGGGCGACGAAGGCGTCTTCATGGTAGTGGCAACGGTTAGCCGCAAGACCGGCCGGCTCATCTCGAGCCCGGATATCATTAGCCGCGGCTTCATCTACATGAAGGAGAACGAGGAGCTCATCAACGAAGCCCGTTCGGAAGTTCGCAAGTCGTTTGAACGCCGGGCCGCTCTCGGCAATCCGACGCGCGAAGACTGGGCAAAGTTCAAGTTGAAGCTTCGCGACGAGGTAGGGGACTTGCTCTACAATAAGACCAAGCGAACACCGATGGTGCTCCCCGTTATCAACGAGGTATAAAGCATACAGATACCAAAAAAGGCTCCGCAAGGAGCTTTTTTGGTATGTACACAATAAAGCGTCAGTGAGCTTAGGGTAATTTTGCCCGTTGCAGATACCGCGTCGGAGACACCGCTTAACTTTGACACATCAAACTGATTATGCTAAAATGTATTTATTGGCAATCTTTGCCCGCACCCCGTCCGGTAACCGTGTTTTCCGAGAAGAGAGGCAATTTATGATAACCGCAATCCTGGCATTCGTGGCGATTACGGTTGTCTTGGCCGTAGCTCTCGGTGCCTACCGCTCTATCCGCCCAGTCAAGCCCGTTGCGGCCGCGGCTCCGGTGCCAAATCCTTTTATTGCGATCTTCGAGGGAGCCGCATTTTTTACGGTCATCGTGATCTGCGGGGTCGTGATTGCAAATGTTATCTCCTAACCCTTTGAGCATGGCAATACCCCATTGGGCGCCCCTTCTGACTTACCGGTCGGGAGGGGCCTTTCATATCTGGAGCAAAAGCAGTATAATACCAGTCAATTATGGCCAAAAAGAAACCCAGTCGTAAGCGTTCTGTCCGAGCTGCCAAGAAGCAGGACAATGGTCCGCGCATTTCGCCTGAAGTTAAGCGGGAGATTCTGGCGGTTATTTTGGCGGCGACGGCGCTCCTGCTGACATTTGCCGTATTCAATTTTGGCGGATCGCTCGTTACCGATATGTTCCAGTTCCTGCGTAACGTCTTCGGCTATGCCGCCTATATGCTGCCGGTGGTGATAGGGCTGATCGCCTATATGCTCTTCCGTCCGGAAATGTATCCGCTGAAGTTTCATAACTACTTTGGCTTTACCGGTTTCGTGGTTGCTTTGGCCGCCTTTTTTCAGGTCGGCGTTGATCCTTCGGTAGCCCTCTCCACGGCTCAAGCCGGCTCGGGCGGCGGTATGGTGGGCTACGCCATTGCCGGCGTCATGTTGCCGTTGCTCAATGTGATAGCATCCAGCATCGTACTCCTGGCCTTCCTCATAATATTTCTGATATTGGCTTCAAATACGAATTTAACGGCTTTGCTTGGTCGTATAAAAAAGTTATTCAGCAAGGAATCGTCGGAGGATTTGGCGGTAGCGGATACGTCGGCCATAGCCTTGCTCAAGATTAATGATAACTCCGGTGCGCCATCATCCTTGCCGTTTAAGGGGGAGTTGGATTTGAGCGGCCCCAAGAAGCCGGCTGCGGTCAGTGCCGTTAAGGAGTCGCCGCAGGAGGCGCTCACGACCGGAGCGGATGACGCCTGGATTAAGCCGAGCCTTGATCTGCTAGAATCGACTTCAACCAGTGCCAACCCGGGTGACGTGAAAAATAATGCCAGTATCATTCAGAAGACCATGGAGAGCTTCGGTATTAACGTGACGATGGGCGAGATCAACGTAGGGCCCACGGTTACCCAGTACACGTTTATGCCCCCCGACGGAGTGAAGCTCAACAAGATTACCGGACTCGACACCAACCTGGCTTTGAGTCTGGCGGCGCATCCGGTGCGAATCGAAGCCCCGATTCCCGGCAAGAGCGCGGTGGGCGTAGAGCTGCCGAACAAAACCATCGCGACGGTTCGGATGCGCGACGTATTGACCGCACCTGAGATCAAGGATCACAAAGGCCCGTTAACCTTCGTCCTTGGCCGTGATGTATCCGGTACGCCCATGAGCGCCGATCTTTCGACCATGCCCCATATGCTCATCGCCGGCGCCACCGGTTCCGGTAAGTCGGTCATGATCAATGCTTTATTGACGAGCCTACTCTACCGCAACTCACCTAACGATCTCAAGTTGATCCTCGTCGACCCGAAACGCGTCGAATTAAGTCTCTATAATGACATTCCGCACCTCCTGACGCCGGTCATTGCGGAGCCCGAGAAGTGTATCTCGGCGCTGAAGTGGGCGGTCGCCGAAATGGAAAGCCGATATAAGCTTCTGGAAAGTGTTCAAAATCGTAATATTACCGAGTACAACAAGGCTCATTCCGATGCGCCGTTGCCATATATTGTGATTGTTATCGACGAGATGGCCGATCTGATGATCGTGGCGGCGGCCGAGGTTGAGTCGCTCATCGTACGTTTGGCCCAGATGGCGCGCGCCATCGGCATCCATCTGGTACTGGCCACCCAACGCCCGAGCGTGAACGTCATTACCGGGACCATTAAGGCCAATATTCCCGCCCGCCTGGCTTTCAGCGTCGCCAGCCAGATTGATTCGCGAACCATTCTGGATCAGATGGGAGCCGAGAAGCTGCTTGGGAAGGGCGATATGCTCTTTATGTCGCCGGACTTCATGAAGCCGCGCCGTATTCAGGGCGTCTTTATGAGCGAAAAGGAAGTGAAGCATGTGACGGAATACTTGAGAAGCGCCAGAGAGGCGGTATACAACGATGAAGTCCTGGCCCAGAAAGTATCGATTGGCGGTCGTAGTGGCGGCGGAAGTGTCGGTGAGTCCGGAGATATCGACGACGAGCTGTTTGAAGCGGCTGCCGAAGCCGTGATCCGCGCCAACAAGGCCAGTACCAGCATGCTCCAAAGGCGCCTCCGCGTGGGTTATGCGCGAGCTGCCCGTCTCATAGACCTCCTCGAAGAGCAGGGAGTCGTGGGGCCGGCCGACGGCGCCCGTCCGCGCGAAGTGCTGGTCTCGAGCATTAGCCAAGTCACCGCGGCCGCCGACGACGCCGCGGCCGATATGCGCCCCGCGGAACCCTACGACGGATAATACTCGCTCCCGACCGCCGGTCACGGTACAATGAGTCATATGCCCGATGACGTTAAATCCAAAAACGGAATAGTCGGTCCGCAACTCAAGGCGCGCCGTCAGGCGCTTCGTCTGAGTTTGGCCCAAGTTGAGCTTGATACCAAGATTCGCGGCAAATTCCTGACCGCACTTGAGTCCGGTGACTACGCGACGCTGCCGAACGATATTTATTCCCGCGGCTTCGTCCAGCACTACGCCAGTTACTTGGGTCTCGAGGCGCTGCCGATTGCCGCCGCTTATGCCGCTGAGCGCGGGGGGATCGAGGAGAGCAGAACCAATCGTCCTAAGCTCGCCCGTCCCAGGCGTTTCGTGCTTACTGCGCCGCTCATTGCCGCGATCTCCGTTATGGGAATAATGGTAATAATTTTTGGTTATATCGTGTGGCAGTTTTCATCGCTCGCAGCTCCGCCGAGTCTGACGGTCATTAGTCCTGTGCCGGATCAGGCGCTGACGGGCAGCGTCGTCGACGTGAGCGGCAATACGGTGCCTGGGGCTGACGTAACGGTCAACGACTCGCCGGTGCTCACCGATACCGACGGTAATTTCAACGAAAAGGTCGCTCTGCAGGAAGGCATTAATCCGATTCGAATCACTTCCAAGAGTAAACTCGGTAAAACTACTACCATCACGCGCAACGTGTTGGCTACGATACCCAAACTGGACCAGGTGTTGGTTGCGGTACCGGCCGCCCCGTTTGACGGTATCGCCGTATCTTTGAGCGTCTCCGAGACGACGTCGCTGGTGGTGCTGGTGGACGGCGCAGAGGCCTTCCGTGGGACGTTCGTGGCCGGTCACAGTCAACTCTTTACCGGCAAGACCGACGTGAATATCACCACCGGTAATGCTGGCGCCACGAGCCTGGTAATTACCAATGCCGTCACTGCCGGCAAGCGCCTCAGCCCGCTCGGACGCGACGGCGAGATCCGGCGCAACCAGATCTTTGCCAAGGACACGGTAATACCTTAGCCGAAAGTTCTAGCATCCTTCGGCCTCCGTGTGATTGGGCGGCTCGCATTATTGTCACCATGAACGTAGTTGAAGGGCCTAGATTACGTTTTTTGTTCCTTGCCGCCAAATCTTTATCCCTACTTTGTCCCGGCAAAGTAGGCAAACCTCCTGGGCCAAATATCTCCTTGATAGCCCGTAACTCATCGTTGAGCGCCGACAGAATCAACTCTTACTCAGGAGTAAGAGTTGACCCTCACTATATCTATCTGAGGTTCGGGTAGTCTCTGTCGTTGATCCGCTCAACGCTAAGCCCCGAGCATCAGGGAGATATTTAACGCCCAGACCCGCCGCGGGGCCCGATGGACGGGGTCCCCAGGGGATGCTGCTAGTCCCGAAGGCATTGGTTGTATCCCCTGGGGACCCCACCGCCTACAGGAGAACCATGCCCGCATTGCCGCGGGCGCACACAGCAGCGGACGACCAGGTACTCTTACGAAAACAATATCCTAGAACGATTACGGCAATAATTCTACCTGCAATCAGCGGGAATTGTGCGCCGCGGAATGCGGGCAACAACCAGACGAACGAAAGCGATCTTGTCAGTAATTGGTGATCGACAACATGTCGGGTCGGAAGCGAGTTGCGCCTTGTCAGTCATTTCGTACTTGATACGGAATCTTTTCGAAGTGGTTTCCTCGTCACTCTGATCCTGCCGAAAGATCTAAATGTTTCGACAAGCTCAACACGACACCAAACCCCCAGCATCATCCTCGCCCTCTATCGATCCGAGGTAAACTCCGGGGGGATCAGTAGGCGACCGGACTACATAACTTACTGTGATCCTTTTCCAAGGGAATTACGGTGGCGCGATTGTGGTAAACTAGCCTCAACTAGGAGATATTGATTATGGCAAAAGACTTCTCATTCGACGTGGTTAGCGATTATGATCTGGCCGAGATGACCAACGCGCTCGATCAGGC
>JBBSBR010000005.1:0-50036 GCA_038251135.1 Candidatus Saccharimonadia bacterium
CCGTTTGGCGCGGGTACCATTTTTCGCTCGTAGACACCGCCGGACTGGCGCGCGCCGACGACCAGATCGAAATGGCAGCTCAAGACCAAATACGTGAAATTGCCACTTCGGCCAGCGTAATTCTGGTGGTAATCGATGCGGCCAACATGATTACCGAGGAAGACCAGTCAGCCGCCAGGCTTGCGCTTAAGACCGGCAAACCGGTCATACTGGTACTCGGCAAAGCCGACACGGCCGGTACGATCGTGGAGGATGAATTTCGGCGTCTCGGTATTCAAACGATCATTGCCGTCTCGGCCATACACGGACGGGGCACCGGAGACCTGCTGGACGCCATAACGGAACAGATCGAGCGTATCCCCGAACCCAAAGCCGACGACGTAGTCCGGCTCGCGCTGATCGGACGGCCTAACGTCGGTAAATCCAGCTTGCTCAACCGTATTATGGGCAAACAACACGCTATAGTTTCGGATGTCGCCGGGACCACGCGCGACACCTCGGTCGGGATGGTTAGGTCGCACGACCGCACCATCGAGATTCTCGACACCGCCGGTATCCGCCGCCGCGGCAAAATTGCGCCGGGCGTCGAGAAATTCAGCAGCCTGCGTACCATGACCGCCATCCGCGAGGCCGACGTCTGCCTGCTCGTTCTCGATGCCAACGACGGCATCGTGGCGGGGGATCTGAATCTGGCCGGTGCGGTACTCGATGCCGGAAAAGGCCTGATCATCGTTATGAACAAGTGGGATGCCGTCGAGAAAGATGAGAAAACCCAAGCACGTTTAACGAGTAAGCTCGAAAGCCAATTCCAGTTTGCCTGGTGGGCTCCGCTAGTCTATACCTCGGCCGTAACCGGGCTCCACGTCAATAAACTCCTCGAACTCACTCTGGAGATCGACGGGCGTCGGCGCCAGCAGATTGCCACCGGCCAATTTAACCGTCTTCTCGAAAAGGCGATTGCCCGGCAGGCCCCGGCCGGACTCAAGGGCAAGCAGCCCAAGATCAACTACGGCACCCAGACCGGCATGAACCCGCCGACCTTTACCATCTTCTGCACCTATCCTGACCTCATTCACTTCTCATATCGCCGCTATATCGAAAACCAGCTGCGTGAGGCCAACGACTTCACCGGTACGCCGATCGTCTTGGAGTTCAAACACAAGCACGGTGAAAACTTAAGGCGCAAAGTACGATGAAGCTGATCATCGGCCTTGGCAACATTGGCGATGACTACCAGTATACTCGTCATAATGTAGGATTTATGGCTCTCGACCGCTTAGCAGAAAGGGGAGAGCTGAACCCGTTCCGCGAAAACAAGCGCCTGCACGCTCTTGAAACCGGCCTGGTAGAGGTCGTAACCGACGACCGGGTGATGATACTCAAGCCGACCACCATGATGAACTTAAGCGGCCGTACCGTCGCCGCGGCCATGAAGTTCTATCAGGTTGCAGCCGACGACGTCTGGATTGTTTACGATGACCTCGACCTGCCGTTTGGGAGTCTCCGTATCAAACGGAATTCAACCCCCGGCACCCACAATGGTTTGCGTTCGATCTACGACAGCATCACGGCCAATCCTCTGTGTTTTCGGATTGGTATCTCAAGCATCACCTACGAACGCGATCCCCGCCGCCGTACGCTGCCGCTGGACCAAAAGGTTCAATCAATACCGGCGGCTGCCTTCGTCCTGCAGAAATTCTCGCCTGACGAACGGACAAAGCTGCCCAATATTCTCGATGCGGTCTGCGACGAAATTCTCGGACGTCTCGGCGATGAACCTTTCTCCGACGAGCAGGCCACGCATAACGTTGCCGATTAGTTTAGATTGGTTAAAGCAAAACAAAAACCCTTGAAGCGGGTGGTCGCTTAAGGGTTCTTGTTGCACCCTTCAATGCCGCGCCTATTGGCGTTTTGTGCGAGACACTATATTGTGTAACGGGATTGAAGGGACTAATCTACCTGCACAGTTATTTGAAGGAGGGTGCATCCAAATACGTGACAGGCAGATTAGTAGATATACTTTTACTGGAACGACCCCACAACGTGAAGGTATGCTCAGTAGCCTAACACACTTTGTTAATTATGTCAACACACATTATGCAGATAAAGCAAATTACAATCGGGACGGCGGAATATCCGCCGTATCTAAGCGAAATTCCATCGCCTCCGAAAATACTCTATATACGCGGCGAACTGCCGACGGCACCTTGTGTTGCCATCGTCGGCACACGTAATCCTACTCACTACGGCAAGGAGGTTACGTACCAATTGGCCTATGAGCTGGCTCGGGCCGGGCTGGTGATCGTGAGCGGCCTGGCGCTCGGGATCGACAGCATCGCCCACCGCGGCGCCCTGGATGCCGGCGGCAAGACCGTGGCGGTGCTTGCCAACGGTTTGGAAAAAGTGTCACCTGCCCGCCACCTCGGTTTGGCCCACGAGATTATCGATTCCGGCGGGGCGCTCGTCTCAGAGTATCCCGAAGGCACGGATACCTTTCCGGTCAACTTCGCCGTACGAAACCGAATCATATCGGGCCTCAGTCTGGGCACTATCGTGACCGAGGCCAACGCCAAGAGCGGGTCCTTGATTACGGCCGACTTTGCGTTAAAACAAAATCGGATTGTTTTCGCCGTACCCGGCAACATCACTCAACCGCGATCGGCCGGTCCCAACAACCTCCTCCGCGAAGGTGCAACGCCGGTCACCGGCAGTACCGATGTCCTGCAGACCCTCAACTTCACGACCAATTACGTCCCGGACATACCGGTCACGGCCAACAGTCCGCACGAAGCCTTAATTCTCGAACTGCTCCAATCCGGCGAGACTACCAGCCAGTACCTGATCGAGACTTCGGGCATGTCGGCCAGCGACTTTGCCAACGTTATCAGTCTTATGGAGATTACCGGCCGTGTTCGCAATATCGGCTCGGGTCATTGGGCGCCGCGCCAGTCAAGTAAAAACCCCAGTTAAACTGGGGTTCGTGATCTAGGACTGTTTGATGGATGAAATATCCCGGCAGAGAGCCAGCTCGAGGGTGAATTTCGCCATTTGGAACTCAAGCCGCCAATTGTGCGGTGCCGGCATATAATTTCCGGTAGCGTTTTGGTACTGCCTGGCCAGGCGGTCGTCACCAAACTTCTCGGTATAGAGGATACCAAGATGCCGAATATCGTCCAGCTGGATCTCCGATGCGTCGAAGAACTCGCGTTTGGTGGTTCTGCAGCGGGCGCAATACCACTCGAAGCCGTCAAACCACGGCGCGTGCTTGTAGCGGATGATGTATACGTCATGAGCGGGTGTCAGGACCGCCTTGGTCCGGCAGATATTGCAATGAATACGAACGGGTCGGCTGTGCCTAGTCTGTTGATCATCCATATCCTAACCTCCGCCCATGATGAAAAGCTTGGTCTATGACGCCTCTGACGCCCAGAAATCGACGAGATTCTCTAGGACACCGTACTCGGCCAGGCAATTCCGCAACTGAATCGCTTCGGTTGCGCCGTCCGCGTCAAGTTCACTGTGGACGAGAGGCCTGTAGCCAAAGTCCCTCTCGAAATGCTCGACGACGTCCGGCGGCGGATCTTGAGCTCTGAGAGTATGGACGATGTCGTAGAGATAGTTCAGGTAGTCGACCGGCGGCGGAATGTGCTTCAGGAAAATCCCGACCGAGCCTTTGCAGGCCGGCGTACAGTAAATCTCAAAGTAGTCGAATTCGGGATTATCGTAACGGTGCAGGATGGTATTCGTCTCGTCGAGGACATACACGTGTTGGCAGAACTGACAGATGTAAGAAGGTCGCTTCTTGCCGTTCATTCCTGCCTCCTCGCGTTCAAAAGAGCGAATGTGATGTGAAAGTGCTTGTGGCGGCTTGCGATGACTATAGCACATTGGAATGGGCAGCATTAAGATGTTATGATACATAAATGAGTTTTTGGCAACAGCTACCCAAACCATTCTTTGTCCTGGCGCCCATGGACGACGTTACCGACGTCGTCTTTCGTCAGGTTGTGGCCGGTGCGGCCGCGCCGGACGTCCTGATGACGGAGTTCGTTGCAACCGACGGCCTGCAGTCATCGGGCCGCGAACGCACCCTGGAGCGCCTGCGAATCGAACCGGATCACAAGCAGCCGCTGGTAGCTCAAATCTGGGGAAATAACCCGGAAAATTACCGTAAAAGCGCCCAAGATATCGCCTCGATGGGTTTCAGCGGCATTGATATTAATCTCGGCTGCCCGGAGAAGGGCATCGTGGCCCGCGGCTGCTGCGGAGGATTGATCGGTCAATACTCTCAGGTCGCTGAAATTATCCAGGCGACTCGCATCGGCGCTCCGGCTCTCGCAATCAGCGTCAAGACGCGAATCGGGCTCAGCGTTGCCATTACCGAAGCTTGGGCAAGCTTTTTGCTGGCGCAAAACCTGGATGCGCTCACGATGCACGGCCGTACCGTGAAAGAAATGAGTAAAGTACCTGCCCAATGGGACGAGATTGCCAAAGTCGCTGCCATCAGGGACGCGCTGGATATTTCGACAGTTATCATCGGAAACGGCGACGTTCAAAACCGAGCGCACGGCGCAGTGCTGGCAAAAACCTCCGGAGTCGACGGCATCATGATCGGGCGGGGAGTATTCCATGACCTCTACGCCTTTGACCGATCCCCGCGCGAGCACACGCCGGCCGAAATGCTCGCCGTCCTCGAACGCCATATCGAACTATATGAGCAGTGGGGAAGCAATAAACCGTTTCAGATTCTCAAAAAATTCTTCAAAATATACGTTAACGGGTGGGTGGGAGCGGCCGAACTGCGGGCAGCCCTCATGGATTCTGCGACGCCGAATGAGGTTCGCGTCATCCTAGCCTCGGCCCGAACGTCTCTGCCGACCGCCAAATTACCCGTTTTGGTATCACTGTCGTCCGGCAGATAGCCAACGCGCCGGTACGATTATCAGACTCCCGCCCAATCAGGCATCGGTATCACAGTATTTATGCACATGCTTATATGAGCCAGGCGCTTGGTTTATGACCTCCAACACATTGCGTCTGCAAGAAGGCATTATTCTGACGTTATTTGGAAGTATTCCTAATGTGCTTGTGGTATAATCCGCGCAACACCAAAAGGCCCCCGTATCGGGGGCCTTTTGAGTTTAGAAGCGTTAAAGTCTTCTTACCAGCTATGGACGGCAATCCAGTGGTTGTAGGCACCGGCCCACGAACCGAAACGCGCGTACGCATAGGCGGTTGCCCAACGAAGCTGCGTTACCGGATTGGTCATGTAGTCGGCACCGTAAGGAGCCATCTTGCTGGCCGGAAGCGCCTGACCGATACCGTAGGCACCGGATCCGCTGTAGTTATACTTGGTTACACCCCAACCACTTTCGTGGCTAATGATGTAATCCACGTAACCGAATTCACTTTCGGCGATACCGGCGGCACGCATCCAATCGGCGTGAGAACCGGCAACTGCGACGGCCGGAGCCGCAACGTAGCGGACTGCAGCTTTCAGCTTGGCTGCCTTAGCGGCCTGAGCGGCAGCGGCGGCGGCCTCTGCGCGGGCTTTCTCGGCAGCGGCAGCTTGAGCTGCGTGCAGAGGCGCTAAGACTTCTGTTTCATAGTTGGGCTGTTTTGGACCGACTATTTCGACTAACTGGGACGTGTTGGTATTTAATTTCACCTCTCGTACACCGCTGACTGTCGAGGACGGATCCGCGGCGGCGGTGGCATTACTGTTGACAGTAATGTTCGCCTGAGTAGCAAGCAGCACCAATGATGCCGCAAGCTGCGAGATGTTACGCATAAGGGCCGCATCGAACGCGGCTCAAATACCTTTCGTTTACTTGTTAACTCGTCCCGCTAAAAAAGACCTCACATGAGGTCCTTCTAGCGAACGAAAGTCAGTATAAACTATAACTAGACATAAGTCAATACTAGTACGTCAAGGTTAAGCAGTATTGAGGGGAAACGATGATTTGATGCGTCCCCAAAGGTGCTACAATAAGCTTATGGTTATGTGGGAATTTTTAACGTGGTGGTATGGTCCCGGCTGGAGCCGGCTCGGACGGAATACGCTGCGTCACATTAAACGCTCCTACCTCGGGTTCTCCGTCCCGATCCTTTTGCGTACACTGTTTGAGCCGTGGCGCAGGATCATCTCGACCGGTTCGCAAACAATCGCCGAGAGACTTCGCGCTGTCTTGGACAATCTTATTTCGCGCGGGGTTGGGTTTGTCGTTCGGGTTATTGCCTTGGCCGCAGCCGGAATCATTATCTTGGGGACGGCCGTTTTCGGAATAATCTCAATCGTAATCTGGCCGCTGATGCCGGCGAGCGTGCTCATACTCCTCGTATGGGGGATAATACGGTGAGTACCTACACCTATAATCCGCATTCGTCCCGTCGGCGCAAAGCTCGTTGGTCGGAGCGTCTTGGACACTTTGCTCCGCAAATACTGCTAATCATCGGGATAGCGGGTCTGCTTGGGGGCATTGCTCTGCTGGCTGCCAAGGCCGGTCATGCCGGGCTGCCTTTCAGTGTCGGTTTAACCGCAATCATGGCGAGAATCTGGTGGCGGAGCGAACTTGCGGCTCTCGCGCCGAAGCCGGCCGGCAGTACCAATGAACTTCATGACCTCTTACCGGCGGATATATTGGCCGGCTGGTCCCAAACTCTTGGACGCAACGAATTCTGGACGTTGCTCGCCAAGAGTTGGCAGGCGCGTTTTATAATCATACGCATGCAGCTGGCCCTCGACCGGGTCGAACCGGTCGACTCGCCCCCAAATTATGACCAAATCTGGGACCAGGCCGTGTTGCTTGCTCAAGAGAGCGGCTTTACGCAATTAGACAGCGGCACGTTGCTCATAGCCTGGCTCGAGTCGGATCCCGCATTTAAGGCCGTCCTGACCGAAGCCAAACTCGGCCACGACGATCTCGTTCGTATGATTGGCTGGATCGGCCGCCTGAAGCGCTTCGAGGACCAAGAGAAACCGCTCTACGGAGGGTTTGCCCGCGATTGGGCGGTCGGTTTTGCGCCGCTCCTCGCTAAATACGGCCAAAATTTCAGTCAACAAATCGAAGCGGCCGGCCAACAATTCGCCCGCCAAGAACGCATCAACCAGCTGGATACCCTCGTTTCGGCACTCGCCGGCGGAAACGGCAGCGTAGCGATTATCGGCGAGGTCGGCATTGGCAAAACTGCGCTCCTATACGGATTGGCCGATCATCTTCTGCAGTCACCCGGTACTGCGCCGCTGTCCGGCCATCAGGTAATAGCCCTGAACGCATCGGTTCTATTAGCCTTGGCCGACCAACCCGGCAGTCTGGAGCGCATCATGTTGGCGCTGTTTAGTGAAGCCAACCATGCCGGGAATATAATCGTCGCCCTCGATGAAGCTCAGCTCTTCTTTGGGCAGGGAACCGGCGCCGTAAACTTGAGCCAGGTGCTATTGCCGATCCTCCAAGCCCGCGCAATTCGGATCGTCCTCACGCTGACTCCCGGCGATTGGCAGAATCTCAAAAGCACCAATGCCGCCATGAGCAGCCTTGTGACGCCGCTCATTCTGGCAGAGCCCAATGAGCACGAGGTCATAAACCTGCTGGCCGATCGTGCGCTGACAATCGAACCGCGAGGCACCTGGACGACTTATCAGGCGTTGCGCGAAGCCTACCGGCTGAGCGGACGATTCTTCCAGGACGAGGCCAATCCCGGCCGCGCCCTCAAGCTCCTGGCCGCCGCTACCAATCAGGTTGTAAACGGTTGTATAACCGATGTGAGCGTACAGCGGGCGGTTGAAGGGCAACTCGGCGTCAAAGTCGAGAAGGCCACCACGCAGGAGGCCGACGTCCTTCTGCACCTCGAAGAGCTCATTCATGAACGTATGATCAACCAGACCCACGCCGTCAAAGCCGTCTCCGCAGCTCTCAGGCGGTCCAGGGCCGGCGTGTCGAGTCCGAACCGCCCCGTGGGTTCCTTCCTGTTCCTGGGGCCGACCGGGGTTGGAAAAACCGAACTCGCCAAGAGCCTGGCAGCCATCTGCTACGGCAGCGAGGATCATATGGTGCGGCTCGACATGAGTGAATACCAGCAGCCAGCCGATGTCAGCCGTCTGCTTGAGGCGGCCGCCGAAAATCCTCAGAGCTTTCTTACGAAAGTCCGCACCGCGCCGTTCTGCGTCGTGCTCCTCGACGAAATAGAGAAGGCCCACCCGAATATTCTGAACCTGCTCCTGCAGATGCTCGACGAAGGCTCACTCACCGACACAGCGGGGAAATCAGCCTCATTCAAGGAGGCCATCGTGATCGCGACGTCGAACGCCGGTGCTGATGAAATTCGCAAGCACATATCTGCCGGCGAGGAGCTCGACGATTTTGCCGACGCCTTTAATGATCTGCTTATTTCAGCCGGAACGTTCAAACCGGAACTCATCAACCGTTTCGACGACATCATCCTCTTCCGACCGCTCAAACCGGAAGAACTCGGCCAGGTAGTACTGCTCATGATCGGCGACGTGAATAAAACTTTGGCCAATCAAGACATTAAGGTCGAACTCACATCCGAAGCCGTGGCGATCCTCGTAAGCAAAGGCAACGACCCGCGGCTTGGCGCCCGCCCCATGCGCCGGATGATCCAGCGTCAAGTTGAAGACTCGGTAGCTGCGCGGATACTCAACGGCTCGGCCAAGGCGGGCGACATTATCAAGCTTGATGCGCCAGATGTTGCGTAAAACACCCGCCTCCCGTGTGAATTATCCACACAAAAACGCCTGAGTATCTGATACTCAGGCGTAATGTGCGGCGGAGCTGCTTAGCGGCGGGGAGCTGAAGAGAAAGGCTGCGATCCCGTAGGTACGAACGTCAGGGCTACGCCCATCTGCCCGGCACGACCGGTACGGCCGATTCGGTGGATATAATCTTCGTAGACTTTGGGTATGTCGTAGTTGATCACGTGGCTGACATTCGGGATGTCGAGGCCGCGAGCCGCGACGTCGGTGGCCACGAGTGCCTGAACCCGCTCGTCCTTGAAGGCGTTGAGGGCTCGCTGGCGCTGGGGCTGGCTCTTATTGCCGTGAATTGCTTCGATCTTGAGTCCGCGGGCCGACAGGCGGTCGGCGAGCTTCTGCACGCCCCACTTGGTCTCGCCGAAGATCAGGACTTTCTTGAATTCGGGCTGAGTCAGGAGCTCAAAGAGTTTGTCCTCCTTGGCATCGCGATCACCGGCGTAGTGGACTACGTCCTGCTCAACGTGGCTCGAAGTCTCGCCCTTGCGCACCGATACGGTCTCCGGGTTATTGAGGATCGTCGAGATAAGCTGCTCGATGTCCGGCGTAATGGTGGCGCTCAAGAAAAGCGTCTGGCGTGAACCGGGGAAGTGGCTCAGGATCGTGCGAATGTCACGTATAAAGCCCATGTCGAGCATGCGGTCTGCCTCATCGAGGACGAGCGTATCGAAGCTGTCGAACGTCAGTCCGTAGTTCTCGAGCAAGTCCTTGATGCGGCCGGGGGTGCCGATAATAAATTGCGGCTTGCGCGAAAGTTGCTGCAACTGACGGTTAATCGATGCACCGCCCACGACGAGTGTAGAGTAGAGACCGAGCCCCTTCGCAAAAATGCGAAACTCGTCCTCGATCTGAATGGCCAGCTCACGGGTCGGGACCATAATGAGCGTCCGCTTGGTCTGGCGCTTGAGCATACGGTCAATGAGGGGCAGCAGAAAAGCCGCCGTCTTGCCGGTGCCGGTATTGGCGAGGCCGATCAAGTCCTTGCCGTTGAGCACGATTGGAATCGCACCGTCCTGGACAGGCGTCGGGAACTCATAACCGTGCTGCTCAATATTGAACATGAGACGGTCGTCGAGGCCGAAGTCACGGAAAGCGTGGGTAGGCTGGTAAGGAGCCTCGTCCACCAAGGCAACCGCCTTATTTATGAATTTATTGTGATCGATCGTGTTGACCTGCGGTTTACGACGCTGATTACGCGAAGAAAAGACCGGGCGGCCGTTGTTTGAGGATTTGTTAGAATACACAATGGTTCCTTTGCTCGGAAGAAATCCCGAGTTAATTAATCTAAAACTGCCCCTTCATGAACAAGGCGAGTATCAGATAGAACCGCGCTTTCACGAACTGCAATTGGATTTACTTTAGCACAAAACCTGAGCTTTGTCGAGGATATTGAAAAATCGGGTAATTATGCTAATATAGGCTTACCAATGCGACGCGAATAAGCCGTCCCATACTTCGTACCTTTTACACCGGAAATGAGATCATGTCCCTAACCAAGCTCATCCAGACCTGCATCAGGGAGTTCGAGACGCCTGCCCTTACGCGAGCCAGCGTCAGCGGCGATACTGCTCCCGGCACAATCTACGACGCCGTCAGTTCGACCATCGTTCGGCTCGTGACCTCCGATATCCAGCTCATGAAGTACCTGAGCCGAGCAATGATCATGGGCCTCCGTCCCGGCGATCAGGATATCGATCTCGGGTCGTTGCCCGGCGCACAACGGTCGCTTCTCATCTCCTCTGTTACGGAGCATATCTGCGAGAAGTACCCGCTGCTCGCCCTGGAATCCGAACGACGCGAACTGACTCATTTCGCCTCCGCCTAGCGGCCTATTCATGATGCTCCGGCCAACCAGCCGGAGCATCATGAAGTTTTTTATTTTAGGCGCCACGACGAACTCAAATATCCCGGCGCGCTTGTACCCCCGAACTGCTCCGGGCCATAGACACGGACCCGCCCCTATGTATATGCTCATACTCATGAGCAAACACTTAGTGATCGTCGAGAGTCCGGCCAAAGCCAAGACGATTGGCAAATTTTTGGGTTCGGATTATACCGTTGAGGCGTCTTTTGGCCACGTCAGGGACCTGCCAAAAAGCGGTATGTCGATCGATATCGAACACGGGTTTAAGCCGGCCTACGAGGTAAGCCCCGACAAGAAGAAACGTATTTCGGAACTCAAGAAACTTGCCAAGGCCGCCGAGACCGTCTGGCTCGCCTCCGATGAGGACCGCGAAGGGGAGGCTATCGCCTGGCACCTCTGCGAGGCTCTGGGTCTTGATCCCAAGACCACCCAGCGTATCGTCTTCCATGAGATCACAAAAACCGCCATTGAGGCCGCTCTGGCCAAACCGCGGACCGTCGACCAGCATCTGGTTGACGCTCAGCAGGCACGCCGTGTCCTCGACCGCCTCGTCGGATATGAACTATCGCCGGTCTTATGGAAGAAAGTCCAACGTGGTCTCTCGGCCGGTCGCGTCCAGAGCGTGGCCGTTCGCGTCATTGTCGATCGCGAACGGGAGATAGAAAACTTTTCGGTCGGTTCAAGCTTCAAGATTACGGCGGAATTTACCCTCGAAGGAGGAGCCTTATTGAAGGCCGAACTGCCGCGCCGCTTTCCGACGCCCGAAGAGGCCGAGGGCTTTCTCAAAGACTGCATCGGCGGCAAATTCAGCGTTGCGACGTTGGAAAAGAAGCCCGGTAAGCGTACTCCGGCCGCGCCGTTTACCACCAGTACGCTCCAGCAAGAGGCCAGCCGCAAGCTCAGCTTTAGCGTCCGCCAGACCATGGTCGTTGCCCAGAAGCTCTATGAGGCCGGTAAGATCACGTACATGCGTACCGATTCGGTGCACTTGAGCGATCTTGCCTTGGCCGATGCCAAAGCCACAATCACTAAAGAATTTGGCCCCCAGTACCACGCAGCTCGTCAATTTACGACCAAGAGCGCCGGCGCCCAAGAGGCTCACGAGGCCATCCGGCCGACGGAATTATCACGCAGCAGCATTACCGGCGACCGCAACGAGGCTCGCCTCTACGACCTCATCTGGAAGCGTACCTTGGCCTCGCAAATGGCCGAAGCCGTACTCGAACGAACCACCGCCGAAATTGCCATATCGACCCGCCCCGAAACGCTCACCGCCAAGGGCGAAATTGTTGTCTTCGACGGCTTCCTCAAGCTCTACCTCGTCTCGCGCGACGAAGACGACGAAACGGCCGAAGAGGGAATTCTGCCGCAGCTGGCACCCGGCCAAATACTACCGCTGACCGTCATGAACGCCACTCAGGTTTACGACCGGCCCAAGCCGCGCTATACCGAAGCCTCGCTCGTAAAGCGCCTCGAAGAGATGGGCATCGGACGGCCGTCTACCTATGCCCCGACTATTTCGACGATTCAGGACCGGGGGTACATCGAAAAGGGCGATCTCGAAGGCAAAGAACGCCCCGTTCAAGCTTTCCAACTCATAAACGGCTCCGTGAAGCCGAATGATTCAGTCGAAAACTACGGTGCCGACCGCTCCAAACTCTTCCCGACATCCGTCGGCATGCTGGTGACGGACTTTTTGGTTCAATATTTCCCCAATGTTGTCGATTACAAGTTTACCGCCAACGTTGAGGAAGAATTCGACGCCATAGCCGACGGGAAGCAAGCCTGGAACAAGATGATTGCCGACTTTTACGGTCCGTTCCACCAGACGGTCGTCGATGCCGAAGGTATCAGCCGCCAGGACGCCTCAGGGGCGCGGGAGCTTGGAACCGACCCCAAATCCGGCAAGCCGATCATTGCCCGGCTCGGACGCTTCGGCCCGATGCTTCAGCTCGGAAGCGCTGAAGACGAAGAAAAGCCGAAGTTTGCTCCGTTGCCGGTCGGCCGTCGCATCGACGACGTGACTCTCGAAGAAGCCTTGGAACTCTTCAAGCTTCCGCGAACTCTCGGTACAACCGCCGACGGGCAGGAGATTGCCGCCAACTTCGGTCGGTTTGGACCCTATATCAAATGGGGCGGC
Organism: Candidatus Saccharimonadia bacterium; assembly: GCA_038251135.1. Taxonomy (GTDB): domain Bacteria; phylum Patescibacteriota; class Saccharimonadia; order UBA4664; family UBA4664; genus JBBSBR01. Next base: position 12,775 of record JBBSBR010000005.1, read on the forward strand.
AACTATGCCTCGATCAAGCCGGATGACCCCTTTACGATTACCCTGGAACGCGCCCTGGAGCTTATCGAAGCCAAAAAAGTCGCCGATGCCGCCAAGTATATTACCGTCTTTCCCGATACAAAGATCAGCGTCTTAAACGGACAATACGGTCCGTACATTACCGACGGCACCAAGAATGCGAAAATTCCAAAGGATGTGGCACCGGAATCTCTAACCCTCGAGCAATGCATTGAACTTTTGGAGAAAGCGCCGGCCCGCTCCAAGAAGCGCCGCGTCCGCAAATCAGCATAATCTCCAATTAGAAGTTTATATCTTGTAACAACAACCAAAAACGAGTACTATTAGGCACTGAATACGTCAGCGCTTGGCTGATTTTGTGAGTGTTTTTATATCAACCCGTTCCATCGAAAGACGTTACAACCATGGCAAAATCCAAACAGAAGAAGCGTAAGCAACGCCAACGTCGCGAGACGGGGGTATTCTACGAAGCCTTGCCGGGTATGATGACTATGTCGGGTATTACGCCGATGCCGGCGCTCCCAAGCCTCAAATCGAAGTACGGGGCAGCCAGCATTCCCGATCAGCAGATTATACTTCCGCCATGGTTTACTCCCCGTGATGCTATCCGGATCGGTCGGGCAATCGGCGCCGATACCAAGCAGGCACTGGACGGAGCGGCGAGAGTCGTTTGGAACCGTACGGCCCGGCGAATCTATATCTTGCTCATGCTCCTCGGACTCACCGGTGCAACCGTAGCCGGCGTCATGATCACGAGTTCCACCAATACCTTGTATGGGAACGACATTTCAAGCCCGGCGACCGTTCTCAACAAAAAGAAAACGGGAATCACCATCGAAGACCGCAACGGCGCTGTCTTGTACCAGGGCTACGGCTCGCAGAGCAATGTGGTTGTGCCTCTGGCTGAAATACCAAAATCGCTTCGCGACGCGACACTGGCTGCCGAGGATCCGAGCTTCTACGATCACGCGGGCTTCTCGTGGAAGGGAACTGCGCGGGCGGCATGGGTGGACATAACCCATCGCGGAGCCGTCGAGGGCGGGTCAACTCTGACCCAACAACTCGTTAAAAACGCCATTCTAACTTCCGACAAATCGGTCATGCGCAAGTTCCGTGAAATTATTTTGTCGACGGAGGTCGAGCAGCGTTACTCTAAGGACGAAATTCTCGACATGTACCTAAACGAGATATATTACGGCCAGGGATCGGCCGGGGTGGAAGCCGCCAGCCAAACCTATTTCCATAAATCGGTCAAGGATCTAACCCTGGCCGAATCAGCCCTGCTGGCCGGCCTCCCGCTCGGGCCGAGCCGGTTCGACCCAACCGTCCATCTGACCGACGCCACCGACCGCCGCAACTATGTACTCGATCGTATGGCCAGTCTCGGCAAGATCACCGCGGAACAGGCGGCTCAAGCCAAGGCGAGTCCGTTGGTGGCTTATCCCAGAAACGTAACCATTAATGCTCCTCACTTCGTCTTCTATGTTCTCGATCTGTTGCGGCAGGAATTCGGCAACGACGCCGTCGAAAATGCGGGCATGACCGTGCGTACCACCCTGGATCTTACCAAACAAACAGCCGGGGAGCAGATCGTGAAAGATCAAATCGACCGGTTGGCGCGCAACCACGTTACGAACGGAGGATTAATCTCCATGGAGCCGGCCACCGGCGACATTATCAGCATGGTCGGCAGCGCGGGTTACGACACTCCGGGTTTTGGCAACGTCAATGTAGCGCTGGCGAACCTTCAGCCGGGTTCGAGTTTCAAACCGATCGTCTACCTCAACGCCTTCAGCAAGGGCTGGAGCGGATCGACCCAGGTCAACGACCACCCGCTTTATCTACCCAACGGTGACGGTACAATCTACGCGCCGAAAAATTACGACCTGAAGTTCCGCGGCGAAGTCACGCTCAGGCGGGCTCTGGCCAACTCGTTAAATATTCCGGCCGTCGAGACGCTTCAGTTCGTGGGGGTTCCGGCGGCGCTCGATGAAGCCAAAAAGCTCGGCATCACAACCCTGGGAAGTGCCGATAAGTACGGATTAAGCTTGGTTCTGGGCAGCGGCGGCGTCCGCGTCATCGATATGGCAACCGTCTACAGCACGTTTGCCAACTCCGGCGTCAAAATTTTGCCGCGGGCGGTCTTAAACATCACGGACCGTTACGGCAATACTATCAAGGCGCCTGCGCTCACCGACCGTAAAGGCGAGCAGGTTGCGGATCCGCGCTACGTCGGCATGATTACGAGCATCTTGAGCGATAATAAGGCTCGGACCGAAGAGTTCGGCCCCAACTCGCCGCTCAAGCTTTCGCGCCCGGCAGCCGCCAAGACGGGAACCACCAACGACTTCCGCGACAACTGGACCATCGGCTACACGCCGCAGCTGGCTGCCGCCGTCTGGGTCGGCAACAACGACCACTCGCCGATGCAGGGCGTGGACGGCATTACCGGAGCTGCCCCGATCTGGCACGACTATATGGAGATGGCGCTGGCCGGCACGCCGGTCGTAAACTTCGCTCTCCCGTCCGGCGACGTTACGGTCAAAGTCTGCAGCCGCGACGGCGGACTCGCCAATCCCTGGGATACGTCCGTCTACGATGAGGTGTTCCCGGCAACAAACCTGCTTACCCGCCGCTGCGGCACGTCCAACCCGACCCCCACACCCTCGCCGACCGCCCCGGGCACGCCGAGTCCGGACATTATCGCAAGCCCCTCCGGACAACCGACTCTCGGACCGGCGCCGCACCAACAAAAAAACTAGCTAACGTCGCGCCTTCATCCCTAACCTGGAAAAACGTTATACTGTACTCATGCAAGAACTCCACCGACAACTCCTAGCGCTGCATGAACGGATTACCGCGGCCATCGAACGCCTTAATTTGGCGGCCGATGAGATTCTGATTGAAGATTTGTCGGCGCAAGTCGCCTCGCCCGATTTTTGGAACGACCCGCATGCAGCCGCCGCGACCTCGCAACGTCTGTCATCGGTCACCAAGCATGTCGAGAGCTGGCGCACCCTCGAGCGGGAGATTCGAGACGCCGCCGAGCTGGCCTCCATCAAGGACTCCCAGGCCGACCCGCAGCTCCGTGACGAACTGGAGTCAACCCTCGCTCGGGTGACCGCGGCTTTCGATGCCAAAGAGTTTGAATTAAAGCTCTCCGGCGTCCACGACCGGTCTTCAGCCATCATAGAAATACATGCCGGTACCGGCGGTACCGATGCCCAGGACTGGTCGCAAATGCTTCAGCGGATGTACCTGCGCTATGCCGAGCGGGCAGGTTACGATACCGAAATTATTTCGCTCAGCCCGGGTGAGGAAGCGGGGATCAAGAGCGTGACCTTTGAAGTTAGCGGTCCCTACGCCTACGGCAAGCTTCGCAGCGAGCAAGGCGTCCACCGGCTGGTGCGTCTGTCGCCCTTTAATTCGGATAATCTGCGCCAAACTTCCTTTGCCCTGGTCGAAGTGCTGCCTCAGCTGGAGTCAAGTAGTGAAATTGAACTCAGCCCCGACGATCTCCGCATCGATGTCTACCGCTCCGGCGGCAAGGGAGGTCAATCGGTCAACACTACCGACTCGGCGGTTCGCATTACCCATTTGCCGACGGGCATCGTGGTGGCAATTCAAAACGAACGCTCACAGCTCCAAAATCGCGAAAAGGCCATGGCCATCCTCAAGTCGCGCCTCGTAACCCTCATGGAAGAGCAGCACAAGGCGGAACTCACGGAATTACGCGGTGCAGACCGTTCTGCCGCTTGGGGTAGCCAAATTCGCTCATACGTCCTCCATCCCTACACCAAGGTCAAAGATCATCGAACCGGCGCCGAAACCGCCCAGGCACAAGACGTTCTGGACGGCGACTTGGAGTTGTTTATGGACGCCTTTCTCCAGGATTCGATCGGATATCACAAAGAACCGTCGACTTAAACCCATTCGTGATAGAATAGATCACAATGATTCTCTTCGATCGAGTTACCAAAGTATACCCAAACGGCTCAACCGCCCTAAGCGGTATGAACCTCCATATTGAACCCAAAGAATTCGTGACGATCGTGGGCTCGAGCGGCGCCGGCAAGTCTACCGTCATCAAGCTCATGACGCGCGAGGAAGTCCATACCTCGGGCAAGATTATTATCGGCGGCCTTGATTACGATACGATCCGCCCCAAGGACGTACCGCTCGTGCGGCGACGAATCGGTGTGGTTTTCCAGGACTTTAAGCTCCTGCCAAACCGCCGGGTAGGGGAGAACGTGGCTTTTGCCTTGGAGGTTGCCGGCGCCCGAAATCGCGAAATCAAACGCGCCGTTCCAAAGATGCTCCAGTTGGTAGGGCTGGCTTCCAAGGAAAATGCCTTTCCCAACGAGTTATCCGGTGGTGAACGCCAGCGCGTTGCGATCGCCCGCGCTCTTATTCGCCAACCCAAAATCCTAATTGCCGACGAACCGACGGGCAACCTCGATCCCAAGAACGCTTGGGAGATTATCGAACTCCTCCTGAAAATCAACCGTTTCGGCACGACGGTACTTCTGACGACCCACAACAAAGAAATCGTCAACGCGCTTAAACGCCGCGTAATCACGATTAACCGCGGCCGCATCATCCGCGACGACGAACAGGGTCGTTACACCCTCGAAACACCTTCGAACCTCAAGGGCGTCAAGTAGTGCACCAGTTAGTACGAATAATGAAGACCGGCGGCCGTAATTTCCTGCGTAATCTCTGGTTGTCGACCGCTGCCACGACCGTTATGACCGTCACCCTCACCATCGTCGTGCTGTCGTTCATATCTAACTTGACGCTAACTTCAACCATCAAGTCGGTAACCGACAAAATTGACGTCTCGGTCTACCTCAAGGCCGATATTACCGATCAGGAAGTTACCGATTTTCAGTATGCGATCAAGGCTGGCGGCAACGTGGCCGGTATTACGTATCTTTCGAAAGAAGATGCCCTGGCTCAATTTAAGCAGAAGAACAAAAACAATCAGGCCACCCTCGATGCGCTCAATATTGCCGGAGCCGACACCATTCCGGCGTCCCTGCAGATTCGGGCTATCGACCCCAAGAAGCTCGATGTGATCGCTGCCACCATCGCCTTGCCGGACAACCAAAAGTACCAAGATCCCAACGCGCCGCCGAGCTACTCGGGCGGTCGCAAAAGTGCTATCGACCGCATCGTCGGCTTCTCGAATTTCTTTAGATCCGCCGGCCTGATTATGAGTTTTATCTTTGTGGTAATCTCAATCCTGATCATCTTCAATACCATCCGTATGGCCATTTTTACCCGCCGTGACGAAATTGAGATCATGAAGCTCATCGGGGCGACCAAATGGTTTATCCGCGGTCCGTTTATCTTTGAAGCGGCTCTCTACGGTATCATTGCCTCATTTATCGCCGTCGGCCTCGCGTATCTGTTGCTACTCGGCGGGGGGCCCAAACTTTCAAGCTACGTTGACGTTCAATCAGCCATCAATCTCTTCCAGTCTTATCCGCTCCTCGTGATCGGCATCGAACTGATTATCGGCATCATGATCGGTATTTTCTCGAGCCTGCTCGCCATGTCGAGATACCTTAAGCTTTGAAATTTACTAGCCCAGCGTTTTGCTGCATAGTCAATAGCTCAAGCAGTTTGACACCGCTAGGCTAATTCGATAAAATTAGATCACCTTGGAGGGGCAAGTCCATTCGTATCAGCAGTAGTCAAAAATCCATCAAGACCCTAGCGAGCCTCATCGGCGTCGTTGCGGTCTTTTTTGCATATTCCGGCTTCGCCTATGCCGACCAATTCGACGCCCAGATAGCATCATTACGCACTCAGGCGGCCCAACAACAGGCCACCGCCAACCAGTTTCTTGCCCAAGCCAACGACTACCAGTCGCGCGTCAACCAGCTCAATGCTCAGATTGGGGCGCTGCAGGCTCAGATTAACCTCAGTCAGGCTCAATCAAACAGATTGGCACAACAGATAACCGACAATGAAGCCAAGCTGGCGCAAGAAAAGAGCGTCTTGAGCAGTAACCTCAAGGTTATGTATCTGGACAGCGGCATATCGCCCCTGGAAATGCTTGCATCAAGCAATAATTTTAGCGAGTACTTCAACCAGCAGCAGTATCAGGACTCCATCAAAGACAAGATCCAGACTGCGATGTCGAGTATTTTGCAGATACAAAAAGACTTGGCAAAGCAACAGGAAGACGTTACGAACCTGCTGGCCTCACAACGCACTCAGAACGCTCAACTCGCATCAAGCCGGGACGAAGTCAGCAATCTCTTGGCAACCGCCTCCCAAAACGTTGCCGCCGCAAATGCCAGCGTCAAGAACAGCAACGCCCAGATCAGCTCGCTCAAGGCTCAGCAGGCTGCAATACTGGCTGCCGCCTCCAGAAGCTACGGAGGCTCGATTCCCGGCGCCTCTAGTGGCAGTGGCGGGGCGTGTGACAATGGCCATGGCAACGGCGGATACCCGATTGCCTGGTGTAATGCACCCCAGGACGCGTATGGATTTGGCGGTGTTTGGGGCTACAATCGCGAGTGCGTGTCATGGGCTGGTTGGCGCCGGGCAAACATGGGAAATCCCGTACCGGCCGGCTGGGGCAATGCCAACTCATGGGACGAGGGAGCTCGTAGCGCCGGCTTTACTGTCAACAATACGCCGTCCGTCGGAGCGATAGCTCAGACGAATGCGGGAGCCTATGGACATGTGGCGATCGTTGAGGCAATAAGTGGGGGAAATGTCATTGTGAGCGAGATGAACTATGACGGCTACGGCCATTTCCGCTACGGAACATACTCAATCGGCTATTTCCAGTACATCCACTAATCAATCATCGCACGCCATGTGCTGGCTCAATTATGGCATTCTTAGCTAACTCTCAGAAAGTCCTGAAATAATTAAATATGCGTGCTAAATAAAGGCTCCTCTCTTGAAGAAAATCTCGCTCCATCCTGCCGTATTGTTGGCCTCCGGCCTCATCATCGCCGCCGTATCATTCACAGCCGGCGACTTTGCCCGCCACACCCAGTACGACCCGTTCCACCCGGTTACGAGCGCAATCGACTTCTCGAGCCTCAACGATATCTACGGCTTGATGCAGCGTAACTTCGATGGCAAGATCACCCCGCAGGCCGCCCTCGACGGTGCCAAGAAAGGTCTGGTGGCGGCCGGGGGCGACCCGTATACCGTCTACATGGACCCAACCGAAAGTAAGGCTTTAAGCGACCAGCTCAACGGCAAACTGTCCGGTATCGGAGCTCAAATCGGCATCAAAAATAACTACCTGACCGTCATCGCGCCCATCGCCGGCTCGCCAGCTGAGGCCGCCGGTCTCAAGCCGGCTGATATAATCGCCCAGATCAACGGCGAGGTAACGACCGGAATGAGCGTGGATACCGCTGTCGCCAAGATCCGCGGCACGGCCGGCACCAAAGTCACGCTCAAGATCGCCCGCGGAGCGACGCCGCTCTTTGACGTCACCATTACCCGAGCTGACCTCACGATTCCGAGCGTCACTTGGAGCATGAAAAACGGCAATGTCGGCTATATCGAAATCTCAACCTTCGGAACCGATACGACGGACCTCATCGCCAAAGCCGCGGCGGATCTGAAAAACCAGGGCGCCAAGAAAATAATTCTCGACCTCCGAAACGACGGCGGGGGATACCTCGATGCCGGCGTGGCGGTTGCCAGCCAATTCCTCCCCGAAGGCAAACTGATCGTGGAAGAACGGACGAATGGTAAATCGACCAATAAACTGGACTCCCAAGGCGGCGGACTGCTCGTAGGACTGCCGACCGTGGTGCTCATTAACGGCGGTTCAGCCTCAGCCTCCGAGATTGTGGCGGGCGCTCTGCACGATAATAAAGCCGCCAAACTCGTCGGCGAGAAAAGCTTCGGCAAAGGCAGCGTACAGGAAATTAAGCAACTCGACGGCAATGCCCAGTTGAAGGTTACGATTGCTCACTGGTACACGCCGGCCGGGATCAACATCAACCAGGCGGGAATACAGCCTGACGTTACGGTATCGCTCACACCCGAAGACTTCAGTGCCAGCCGTGATCCTCAGCTCGACAAGGCGTTGCAGTTGCTTCAGTAGCTAGCCCGCCTCCGAGAATCTAAGTTGAAATTTCTATTGTCGACCGCTTTCAGTTAGCATGCGATACGGCTAGGAACAATGTTCCATAGATAGATATATGCATAAAAACAATTGCCCGCGTCCCAGAGGTCACGTATAGTGGATACAATGATTGTTGTGGTTAACCGTTAGGAGTTTGTGTGTCAGGGGAGAGCCAGACAAAATACGTATTCGTTACAGGTGGAGTCCTCAGTGGACTCGGTAAAGGCATCACCGCGGCATCCTTGGGGACAACCTTAAAGGCCCGCGGTTTTACCGTTAACATCCAAAAATGCGATCCTTACCTAAACACCGACGCAGGTACACTCAACCCGGCCGAACACGGCGAAGTTTTCGTAACCCATGACGGCGCCGAAACCGATCTCGATTTGGGCCACTACGAGCGTTTCCTCGATGAAGAGATCAACCGTACGAGCTCGCTTATGAACGGTCGGATCTACGCCAAAGTTATTGCCGACGAGCGGGCGGGCAAGTACCTGGGCAAGACAGTCCAGATTATTCCGCACGTCACCACCGAAATTCAAACTCAGATTTTGGCAGCCGGCGAAGGATTTGATTTTCATATCGTTGAAATCGGCGGAACGGTTGGGGACTATGAGTCGCTCGCTTTCCTCGAAGCGATTCGCCAGATTCGCCGCAAAGTCGGGGCTGAAAACGTTGTATATATGCACCTCGTCTACCTGCCCTATCTGGAGGCCAGCCACGAAATTAAGACCAAGCCGGCCCAGAATACCGTGCGCGATCTGCGTGAGGCCGGGATTCAGCCGGAAGTAATCATTGCTCGGGCAGAGCAGCCGATCACCCAGAGCGTTCTCCAGAAGCTAAGTCTCTTCTGCGATGTCGAGGAGGCCGGTATAATACCTTTGCCAACGGCAAAAACCGTATATGAAGTCCCTTTGATGCTGGAGCGCGCAGGACTCGCCGACTACATCTGCAAATACCTTGGCATCAAAGTTCGGAAGCCCAAACTCGAACAATGGGAGCGTCTCGTCGAGCTGGTAAAGCACCCCGACCACCGCTCGCTCAACATCGGGGTCGTCGCAAAGTACATGGACAACATAGATACCTATATGTCGGTATTTGAGGCCATTAAGGCTGCCGGCTGGGCAAACCGGGTTCAACCGCAAATTCACTGGATAAACGCCGAAGAACTGGAACACGGTTCGGTAGATAATCTGCTCGACGGCTACGACGGATTGGTGGTACCGGGCGGATTCGGCTCGCGCGGAGTCGAAGGCAAGATAGCGGCCGCAACCTATGCTATGGAGCACAACATACCGTATCTGGGCCTTTGTCTAGGCATGCAGACGGCCGTAATCGCGGTGGCCCGTTCGATCGGCCTGGAAAATGCCAATACCACCGAGGTCAACCCCGATACCCCTCACCCTGTAATCGATCTCATGACCGAACAGCGCGGGATTGAAGACAAGGGCGGAACAATGCGCCTGGGTGATTACCCGTGCAAGCTCGATCCGGAATCAATATCAGGCAAGGCCTACGGTGCCAAAAACATCGTCGAGCGCCACCGTCACCGCTGGGAATTCAACAATCTCTATCGGGCTGAACTTCAAGCGGCCGGCCTAAGACTTGCCGGCGTATCTCCGGATGACCTGCTGGTTGAAATTATTGAGCTCAAAGATCATCCATTTTTCGTCGCGAGCCAGTTCCACCCTGAATTTAAGTCACGACCTAACCGTCCTCACCCGTTGTTCAACGCATTTATCGCGACGTCCAGCGCATTACGAACTCGCAGCGAAAGCGGCAAAAAAAGGAGTATTATTACATCATGACCGGCGCCATAGCCAAACCAAGAATTCTCCTCGTCGAAGACGACCTAGCTTTAGCGGCGGCCTATAAAATCCGCCTTGAAGCGGAGAGTTTCGATGTCCGCCATTGTCCGAACGGCGAAGAGGCGATGCAGACCGCGCTTGATTACCGCCCCGATTTAATTCTCCTCGATCTCATGATGCCGCGGATTTCCGGGTTTGACGTTCTGGACATCCTGCGTAATACGCCAAATACCGCCAATATCAAAATAATTATCCTGACCGCCCTCTCGCAGCAAAGCGATCAGCAGCGTGCCAAAGAGCTTGGGGCCGACGAGTACCTGGTTAAATCCCAAGCCGTCGTCTCGGATGTCGTTAAACGCATTCGCTTCCACCTCGGTCTGCCCGATCCGATTCAGACTACTTGATCAATCAGCTCAGGGAAACAAAAAACGCCCATGAGGGCGTTTTTTGTACCGGCAAGTGTAGTACTACTTGGCGGTCTCGGTCACGGAAACGATAGTTCGGCGTACCTTGCGGCCGGTAAACTTTTGAATTTGGCGAATCGAGAAAGTCACAAAACCGTCACGCAGCGCAAAGAGAGTGTGATCGACTCCGACTCCGACGCCGACTCCCGCCTCCATACGGGTTCCGCGCTGGCGTACGATTATACCGCCTGTCCGGATAGCTTGACCGCCAAAGCGCTTCACGCCGAGCCGTTGACCGGCTGAGTCTCGTAGGTTCTTGGATGTACCGCCGGCTTTTGTATGGGCCATAGCATTAAATCTTTCTTAAAAACAATAGTTGACGTCCAACGACTTGATCGGCCCGTGAGTAGAGCACCGGTGTCTGGACATGTTCGAAAACTTTAACAGTGTAGCCTAAACGAGCTAAATCGTCAACCAATCCCAGGAGTATCCATTCGCCGTTTAACTTCCATGCCGGTATACAGACGGCCAGCTCGGTTCCGGGGGGAATCTGAGAAGACCATCGAGCCAAAGCGTCCCGATACAGCTCTTTGAGCTCATTCCGAATCGACGCCAGCTGTTGTTTTGACGGTGAATGAATGAAATTAGGCCCGAGATAGCCTTCGGTTGCAATGGAGAGCGGCTGCTTGGGCAGCACAAGCTCGCGGGCGTCACTTTCGCTCAGGCTCCAACTCGGGAGGCTGCGTTCAACTTCGCCTGTCAGCCATTTCAGGTTCTGTTCGGAGGCCGAGACCATATCCGGGGCGATATCGCTCCCCACGGCCGAGCGGCCAAGGAGCAGCGCTTCCTGCAGCACGACGCCGGTACCGCAAAACGGATCGATCACCATGGCTGCGGGCGTAGTATTCACGAGCACCTTGGCCAGCTTCGGCGGCAGCATACCAACCTTGGCGCTGCGGGCCGGACGGTCATAATCGCGGTGGCTGTACCAATCGATATCCTGAATTCCGACCGTCCGCGCGATAATCATCCGTTTACGATCGCCAACCAAAATCAGTTCGAAACCCTTCTCGAGCACCCGATTGTATTTCAACTGGGCCGCCGTGACTTCCGTACCCGCCTTGGGCGCCACAAAACGAGCCGAGCCATAGCTGCGCAATGCGGATTTGAGCTCAATACCCACCGCCGTAACGTCGCGGGCAGATATTTGCCGGCTCTCAGAGCTAATGGCAAAGACGGTTTTGCCGCTGGATAATTCCAGCTCCTCGAGACTTACGGGGAGTACCGGGATGTCGGCCGCCGGACCGTCATAGATAATCCGGGCTACTTTGACGACCCCGCCGTACCCGTCTATGTCGATTCCGACATCGAGCAGAGCCGTTTTAGGACCAAAGGGCAGCAGATGATCGGCACCGATAATCGATTCCAGCTCAATGAGGCCGAGCTCCGGCTGCCTGCCCAGAACTGCAAGGTGAGTATATTTCATACCCCCATTGTAACCGAATCCAATGGTCTAAAGCATCATGTAACCATAATAATGACAAAAATCATTGACAGCATAAGGACTATATTTGTAGGATATGCCTATGAAGTGCTTCGTGATTGACCGCAACACACTCTTTCGAGAGACCGCGGAAATCACCATGCACCTGCGAACCGCCTGAGTCAGCCTGACCAGGCGGTTTTTGACAACTCGATCAAAGGGGAGTCATGGCACTACTCGTTCAGGCAGCACGTCACAGTCAGTCGACGATTCGTGATCGTTACAGTTCGCACCGTCCGCCGACGCGGGGAGGGGTTAAGGCTGCGCGGCTCAAAGCTTGTCCCAAGCCGAAGAACCGCGGAGAAAAGACTGTTGCCAGGGCGTTGTCCGATGCCGGGATTGCCTACGCGTACGAACCTCATGTCTTCCAGACCGACCGATCCGGCAAGCGCCGCGGTGCACTTCGTCCTGACTTCTACCTGCCTGCGCTCGACCTGTACCTCGAAGTGACCCAGGGTGACGACTACAAGCTCGCCTTCCTGAGTGCCAAGATTGCCGATGCCGAGAGGGAGAATGAAGTACACGTAATGCTCATCGGGCGGCGTGAGGTCGAGGCGCTGTACCGCGGCCAGCTAGAGATTGCGAGTCTCATCAGGAAACTTCAGTCTTCATTCGAGCGCTGCCGCGGTTCAGCCGCAGCCTGACACTCCGCCCCGCCAAACCCGCCTCAGATCAGAAAGGAGATCACCTTGATCAGGACGTGCTCCGTCAGCAATGACCTGCGTTCCTAGAAGGGGGGTGATCCCGATCGACCCGCCCCGGATGGGGTAGTAGCCGGCAATGACGCCCGCTATCCGTTGGTGGTCCGTTAAGACACCCTGAGCCATCGCGCCCAGACCGTAACGGTCGCCGGACCCTCCGGTGATAATCCCGAAAGGGGAGAGGGCTGGCAGTTTGGTCCAATGTTTTCACCTTTTCAATGATCCGCGTCACGACAGCAGGGCCATATTGCCCCGTTCCAAACCTAGGGTTATCCATCCGGATGACCCATTTTTTTGCCCTAATCAGCCAGCCGAGCGCCCGGGCACAGCCGGTTGAGGATAGGTTTTGTATTCCGAGAGCTATATAATGCTTAACATGAAACTAAGCCGCGTTTTATTAGCGCTCGGGCTCATCGGACTTGGCCTCATCGTTGTCAAAAACCTAGGTCAACTCGGAACTCTAATGGATGCCCTGAGCGACCTGCGTTGGTATGCGGTGCCGCTGCTGATTATCATGCAAATCGCCAGCTACTCGTCGAACGCCCGATATTATCAGACATTTTTTGCAATTTCCGGCGAACAGCTTCCCTTCAAGCGGCTCTTCAAGATCGCGATCGCCATCAACTTCGCCAACATCGCCATACCTTCCGGCGGGGTATCCGGTACGACTTATCTCGCTCAAGCGCTGCACGACGACGTTTCGGCGGGGCGGGCGACGCTCGCGCAGCTTGCCAGATATGCATTTACGACGTTGTCATTTATAGTTGTTCTGGCTTTTGGCTTTCTCATGCTGTTTTTGGGTGGAAGCATTGCTAAGGTTTCTGTTCGGCTGACGATGCTTATCGTGCTCGTGATTCTCGTTATTTCGATCATTATCCTCCTGCTATTTACCGAACGGCGCCTCCTCGAAAAGGGCCTGCGGCTGATCGTTCGCATCATTAATCGCCTCGGCCGGACAATATTCCGACGCAAAAATCAACTCATTACCAACCACCAGCTGACCCGATTTCTCGATGAACTCTATACCGGCTACCATGAGATCGTTCATAGCTCCAAAAACTGGCCGTCGCTGTTTTGGTGGGCTTTGGCGGGCAATATTGCCGAGGTGCTAACTCTTTACTCAGTCTTCATCGGCTTCGGTATTTGGCCCAATCTGGGTGCCGTCATTACCGCTTATACCATCGCCAACGCCGTGAGCGTTCTGGGATTGCTGTCGGGCGGCGTCGGTGTCTATGAGGCCGCTATGATCGCCGCTCTGGCAGCTCTCGGCATACCGTTCACGATGGCCTTCGGTATCGTGATCGTCTACCGCGGCCTGTCGATGTTGATCTTCCTGCCAATCGGCTTCTACTACTACCGACAGAGTCTGAAGTCATGACGCCCCAGATTATCACTGTCAGTCAATTTCTGTCCATCGTAAACGAAACCCTCAAATACGCTTTTCCGGAAGTGATCATCGAGGGTGAAGTCTCCGGCTTTAAGGTAAATCAGGGCAAATTCGTCTTCTTCGACCTCAAAGACAACGATAACGTCTTAAGTTGTTTTATGATGCTCCACCAGCTAAGGCTGCCGATTGAGGACGGTATGAAAGTCAGAGTCACCGGCCACGCGAAGGTCACAAAAGTCTCGAGATTCAGCCTGACGGTGAAGGCGATCGAGTTTGCCGGCGAGGGGGAGCTCAAGCGCGCCATGGAGATTTTAAAGCAGCGGCTTGAGAGCGAGGGACTTTTCAGCGAGGCCCGCAAGCGCCCCCTGCCGCCGTTTCCGCAACGAATCGGTCTCATAACGTCGGGCACCTCCGCGGCTTACGCCGACTTTATCAAGATTATAAATGCCCGCTGGGGCGGCATCGAGATCCTGCTGGCCGATGTTACCGTCCAGGGTCCGACCGCGCCGGATCAGCTCGTGGGGGCGCTTGAGTACTTCAACCAGCTCAGTCCGCCCGTGGATGCGGTGGCAATGATCCGCGGCGGGGGATCGCTCGAAGATCTGCAAGCCTTCTCGACCGAACAAGTCGCACGGGCCGTCGCCTCAAGCCGCGCTCCGATTATTGTCGGCGTCGGCCACGAAATCGACTTCTCTCTAGCCGACTATGCGGCGGATCTCCGAGCCGCCACGCCGACCGACGCCGCCAGGCTCATCGTTCCCGACCGTACGGAGATCCTCGCCCGCATCGATCACCGCGAGCGGCGGCTGACGACCGGAATCAACCAGCAAATCATGCAACTTCAGGGTCGACTTGAGCGATCCGTCAGTCTGCTCGGCAACTACCTCAGACTTCCCCGGGAGCGTATCCAGCAGCATGAGTCCGCGCTCCGGCTCAACCTTGAGCGGCTCAAGGCACTGCAGTCCCGAACCGAGCAAACGATCCGAAGCTATAATGCCCGCATGGACTTAAGCTTTCGTTATAAGCTCAGCCGCGATTCTGAGCGGCTGGAGACGCTCGCCCGTCTATTACACGGTTACGACCCGACGGCGGTTCTGAAGCGCGGCTACGCCATCGTGCGCAAGGATAATCGGGTTATTCAGAGTTCCGACCAGGTCCAAAAGCAGGATGCTGTCGTGATACAATTAGCCAAAGGGTCGCTCGAGGCGACGGTAAAGGAGACCCATTCATGACCAGCACTAAGCCATTCCAATTTGAAGCCGCTTTGAAGGAACTGGAATCGATTACCGATTGGTTTGAATCATCGGACGTCAGCCTCGACGAGGGGCTTGCAAAGTTTGAGCGCGGGATGGAGCTGACCGCCCAACTCAAAGATCATCTGGCGACCGTTGAAAACCGAGTCGAGAAAATCAAGGCGCGGTTTAAGGTTGCTGAAAGCCAAATTGAAGAGCCGACCGAGACCGATGAAGGACCGGCCGACTTGTTTTCCTAAGCCGTGATCTGGCTGGTACTGTACTTTGTCGTCCTCACCTTCGGCGCCGGGGCAATCCTGGGAGCGCCGTATCTGCCCATCCTCCGCCGCGATTCCGAACGGATGCTGGATATATCCGGTCTCAAATCGGGTGAGCGTCTGATAGATCTGGGTTCGGGCGACGGAAGGCTCCTCAAAACAGCCGCACGGCGGGGTATCCGCGGAATCGGCTACGAAATTAATCCCATACTGTATGCGGTATCGCTCATAGTAACTTGGCCGGAACGGAAGCTCGTGACGATTCATCTGGCCAATTATTGGCAAATCCCGCTTCCGCCGGCCGAGGTTATCTATGTCTTTCTCCTCGACCGCCACATGATGCGATTAGCCGCCAAACTCAAGAGCGAATGCGACCCCGACACCCAACTAGTGTCTTATATTTTCAAAGTACCGGAGGCTGAACCGATCAGATCCAACTCCAATGCCTTCGTGTATCGGGTCGGGGATCTTGAAGAACTACCGGTAAAGAGTTAGCATAAGAATTAACATGAATGAATTTCCCATTGCGTCGCCTCCTTCCAGATCACCGTCGGTCATGCTGATTCTCATGATCGTCCTTGGGCTGGGAAGTCTGGCTTTCGGCATAGCGACCGTCATCTATTACAACCAAGCCCATACGGCTACAACCACGCTTGAAGCACAGAAAAGTTCGGCGGCGTCTGCGGCACGAGCCGATCAGAAAGCCAGCGATGCTCAGGAGGCATTGGCGGCGGCCGAATCGCCATTCCGTTCGTATATTGCGCCCACGGAGTATGGAGCCTTCGAGATCAAGTTTCCCAAAAATTGGAGCGGCTACGTCGATCAAGAGCGCTCAGCCTCTACCCAAGTCAGCCTCATACTCCAGCCCGACTTTGTCCGACGCGAAAACAACACGGATATCCTCGCAGCAGCGCATATCTACCTTATCCAAAAGACTCAAACGGAGTACCTGAAGCAGTTTGCATCAGCCAAAGGCATGAAGCAAACTCCGACAACCGTATCTGGCCTCAGCGCCACGACGGTCACCGGAAGCTTCCCCGATAAACGCTCGCTCAGACAGGTCATAGTGCCGGTTCGCGACAAGGTAATAGTCTTTGTCAGCGAAGCAAGCGCTTACACGAGCGAATTTGATCAAATTTTGGCCCAGGCGAAGATAATTCCCTGATATGTTCGGCGTACGTGAAGCGATTAATACTTACGCTTGAGGTAGCGTCGCCTCAAGTGATACGCTCGTAATCAGTACTAATCAGGATTTCAATTAACGATGACCAATTCGACTCCCGCTAAGTTGGCTGCGCCCGAGTCGAAACAGGCTGCTTTTGAGAAAATACTGGATGAAATTGAGTCGGCGGCAACGATCGATGAACTGCAGACCGTAGTCACGATCCAACTCAAGGCATTGCTTGATGCGGCCGCCGTAATCTGCCTAATCTATGGCGCAGCAGGATCGGACATCAAGATCGCCGAATCCGGACTATCCCGGTCCGACCGCCAAAAACTAAAATTTCCGGAACTCGATAAGACCAAACAAGCCTTCAAGAAGCCACCGCTGAAGTCCGGCTTGGAAAAGCTCCCGCTCGGGGAAATTGCCGCCGGCCTCGGTACGCCACCGCCGAAAATTCTCACCCTGAGCGCTCAAGGTGAGTATCTGGGTGAAATTGTAATATTCGGCACCAAGCTCACCGCCGAGCAATCGCAGATACTGTCGCAGGTCGTCCGTCACGCTGTACTGGCAATCCGAATCCACAATCTCAAGCAGATAGTCGACAGCGAGGCAAACGAAGCACGCGCCTTTCAGCGGGTGTCACAGGCTATTACCAAAACACTCGACTTCGATGACGTCTCTGACACCCTGCTTCAGAATACGAAAGAGCTATTTTCGGTTGACGCGGTTGCTCTGGGATTGATCGATCCCGACGATGGAATCTGCAAACTGGAGCGTTCGATCGGCCTATCGAAGCAATTCGTCGAGGACTGCTCGATCAGCAGCCGAAGCACGTCCATCGCGACCATTACCAAATCGCATCAGGCGATCGAGTACATCGATGTCACCAAGGCGCCGGTTTTCAGCGATATGAGCAAGGTTGAATCAGAGGGCCTTTCAAGCGTCTTGCTCGCACCGATATTTTCCGGCCAAAAACTCGTCGGCGTCTTGGCGATCTTCACCAAGTCGCCCCGCCACTTCCGTTACTCCGAGGTTCGACTCTGTCAAAGTCTCGCCGAACAGGCCGGAATCGCTCTTGCCAACGCCAATCTTCATGACAACCTCAAGAAGATTACGCACGAAATCGAGCAAACGCGAAACTTCATGCAGGACGGTCTGCTGGTAATTGATCTTCAGCACCGACTCCAGTACTTCAACGATGCGGCCAGGGTCCTCCTTAACCTGAAAAAGACTGCCCTCGGCGAACCGTTCACGACGGGTCTTCTTGGCCGGGCCGCCCAGTCCTCGCTGACCGATGCCGAACTCGCACAGGCCCTCGATTCGGCGGCGTCCGGCAACATCGAGCGCACTAATTTCTCCGTTTCCAAGCGCCACGAAAATGAATATTTCGAGGCGGTCTATTCGCCGTACTCTGACGATTCGAAAAAGACGATCGGTATATTGATGAGCATCCGCAATATTACCCAGCTGTACCTCGAGAAGGAGAAATTAGCTTCGATACAGGCCAACCTTCAGGACGGTCTGGTCGTGATCGACTCGGATGGAACCGCAATTGAGTGCAACCCGGAGTGGATGGAGCTCTTTGGGCTGTCTAAATCCGTTTTGGGAGAGAAGATATTCGAGGAGCTGAGTAAATCTGCGATTTTGTCATTCGATCGCAATATCAAGACGCTTACCAACGAGGTTCTGCGGGGTAAGCGCATGACCTGCTACGGTATCAACACCGCCACCAACCGGCACTTCCAAATATCGTTCGGTCCGATCTTGCTCTCCGGACAGGTTACGGGAGCGGTTGCCACCTCACGTGACATCACCCCGCTGATCGAAAAGACCATCGAGGCCAACGAGATGACCGCCAAGGCTCAGAGCCACCTTCGCGAGCTGTCGCAGTTAGCCGAGCTCTCATCGATTGTCGGCTTCAACGTCGAGAGTATTTATGATAAATACCTTAATAAAATTACCAGCCTGATTTCGTCGAATAATGTACGGCTTTACCTGTACGAACCTACTTGCCAAGCACTGGTACTGCAACAATCAAGCGCTGCTCCGGACCACAAAAGCAAGACTTCGTACAAGCTCGGCTCGGACGATATCGTCCCGCGTGCCTTTACTGGGCGGCGGAGCGTCGCCGAGAGTAACGGCGGTCCCAACGGCCACAAATTAGCTCTTCCGATCGTCCACCATTCCAAAATTCTGGGCGTCATTATGATTGAGCGGACCGACAAACCCTACAATGAGCATGACGGAAAACTTCTGCGCCTGGTGGCTACGCGGCTCGCCGTGTTGATCGAGAACGCCAATCTTTACCATGACGTAAATTCGCGCCGCGAACGATGGGAGGCGGTCTTCCGTTTCACCGACGAGGGGATCGTGATCTTCGACAAGAACGGCCTGATCGTCGGATTCAACCCGGCCACATCCGAGATGACCCAATGGGGCTCCACCGAGGCGATTGGCCGGCCGTTCGGTAAGGTCATCAAAAACGTGGGTCAAGGATCCGCCAATCCCGGACCAACCCCGCTCGTCCGGGTACTGGGAGAGGGGATCACCATTGCCAAAAGTGAGCAGCTCATCGAGGCGCGCAGCGGCGAGCGCCTCTGGACCGAAATCAGCTATTCGCCAATCTTCGACGACGCCGGACGGGTGACCTCGGGAATCGCCGTCATTCACAATACCCAGAAGGACAAAGAGATCGAAGAGATCAAGAGCGACTTCATCAGTATCGTGTCGCATGAACTCCGTACCCCGCTGACGGCCATCAAGGGCTTCCTCTCCATGATTATCAAACAGGATTTTGGGACGCTCAACGAGAAGCAATATCACTACTTAAGCCGAGTCTACCAATCAAACCAGCGGATGATCGATCTGGTCGAGGATCTCCTAAACGCTACTTATATTGAATCGGGCAAGATTGCTCTCGCCATCAATCCGGTAGCCGTCGAGAACGTGATGGCCGAAGTCGTTTCTGAACTTGCGGGCAAGGCGGCGGCCAGCCAAGTCATGGTCCGCGTTAAGCGCCGCCAGAAGCTGCCCCTCGTCCTAGCCGATGAAACGCGTCTGCATCAGATCATCTTGAACCTCGTGGATAACGCCATCAAGTACTCCATGCCGGGCACTGAAGTCGACGTTGAGTTCACGGTCCACAGCGATGAGCTGATAACGACCGTATCCGACCACGGCGTAGGCGTATCAAAAAGCCAGATCGATCGGCTTTTCACCAAATTTGGCCGCGTCTATAATCCGATGAGCGCTCAAGCGGGCGGAACCGGACTGGGACTCTATATCGTCAAAAATCTCGTCGAGTCGCACGGCGGCCGCATATGGGTTACGAGTCAGGAGGGGAAGGGAAGTAAGTTCCGCTTCTCGATTCCGATTGCCAAACAGCTCCCGCTGTTGGGTTGATATTTATCCGAATGCATCGCTTGGGCACGCTGAACCTATCTGTTACACTAAACGTACAAAGGAGTACAACTCGTGGCAAAAATCTTACTGGTTGAAGATGACGCAATCCTGGTCGAAATGTACCAGGCCAAATTTGAGCTCGAAGGCCACGACGTAAAAATCGCGACTAACGGCGAGGAATGCCTCGCCATCCTCAAGGAATACGAGCCGGAACTGATACTCCTAGACATCCTCATGCCGAAGCTCAACGGCTTCCACGTGCTCAAGGAGATCAAGAAACAGCCTAACCTCCGCCAAATCCCCGTGATCCTCCTCACGAACCTTGGCCAGGCAGAGGTCGATATGAACCGTGAACTGGCTCGGGCGCTCGGCGTAAACGACTATCTGATCAAGAGCCATCATACCCCCGACGAAGTAGTGGCCCGCGCCGTGAAGGTGCTCAAGAACGCCTCCACCGACACCAAAGAGTCTTAAGCGCGCCGTGCCAACCTACCGGACCGACGCTATCATTATCGGCCGGACCGACTACGGCGAAGCCGACCGTATTCTGCGGATTATCACGCCGGACGAGGGCAAACAAGCCGCAATTGCCAAAGGTACCCGCCGCTTAAAGAGTCGGTCAGGTGGGCATTTGGAACTTTTTGGCGAGGTCAGCCTAATGCTGGCAACCGGCAGAAATATGAGCGTGGTGGCGAGCGCACAGGTCAAATGGTATCCGCATGACTTGACCGGCGACTACGATCGGCTCGGATTGGCATACATGACCGCCACCATGATCGACCGCTTGATAGAGGAGAATCACCCTCAACCCGAAGTCTACAATTGCTTACGCGAAGCTCTTCACTCTCTCGATACCGGTGCCGGCGGCGTCTACTTTGAGCTCTGGTACAAACTTCGGCTCGTACGCCTGCTCGGCTACCAACCTGAACTCAAAGCTTGTGCAATCTGCGGCAGCTCATCGAGTAAATCAGACTACTGGTTCTCGGCCGAGAAGGGCGGCATTGTCGACGAGACTTGCCGGGCCTCAATCGATCAGGCAATTTCGCACTCGACGATTAAGCTTTGGCGTCTCCTTCTGGATGAGTCATATGCTACAATACGCTCAATCGCCGACGGCCCGAGGCTGGCAGCCGACAGCATCGGCATCTGCGACGAATTCTACCGCTATCACCTAGGACGCGCATTCTCACCCTCAATAGCAAGCTCATAAATCTCAAGGAGACGAATTATGAAAATTTCCGGTTTGGCATGGACGTCGGCCGACTATCTCGAAGCCGGTCTGGACGTGCCGCCTGAACTTGCAACCAACCCCGAGCTGACCGAGGGACTTTTGATGGATGAGGATGATATTGCCGAGTTTATCAAAGACTCGATAGCGACCTTAAGAATTATGGGCGATAAGGCATCGAATCGCTATACGGAGTTCGAAGCAACCTATCATGCCGACCTCAAATACCTAATAAGCATTGGTCAAATTGGGGAAGATGACTATAATGAGCTCACACAACCGGATAATTTACGCTTCCCATGACCAACAAAAACACCTCCATGGAAACAATCGTATCGCTCGCTAAACGGCGCGGTTTCGTTTTCCAATCGTCCGAAATCTACGGCGGCCTCGCCGGCTTTTGGGATTACGGCCCTTACGGTACCGAGCTCGCCCGCAACATTAAGGATGCCTGGTGGCACTTTATTGTCTACCGGCACCGCGAGATTGTGGGACTCGACTCGACCATTATCCAAAATCCCAAACTCTGGCAGGCAAGCGGACACGTCGAGACGTTCGTGGACCCCATGGTAGACTGCAAGCACTGCAAGCACCGTTTCCGCGCCGACCACCTGACCGACTTCGAAACGACCGATCTGGCCAAGTACGACGCGGCGCTCGCCCATATTAAATGCCCGGAGTGCGACAAGATCGGTCAGTTCACGCCGGCCCGCAAATTCAATATGATGTTCAAAACCTACGTCGGTCCGGTCCAGGACGATTCGAACGTTGCCTATCTGCGGCCCGAGACGGCCGGCGGTATCTTCGCGCAATTTCTCAACGTCCTCGACACGAGCCGCCAGAAAATTCCCTTTGGTATAGCCCAAATCGGCAAGGCCTTCCGCAATGAGATCACTCCGGGAGACTTTATTTTCCGCGTCCGCGAGCTTGAGCAGATGGAACTTGAGTATTTCGTACACCCGGATGATGGACATGCCCAATTCGACCGCTGGCTCGAAGACTGTACCGTGTGGCTGAAAAGCCTCGGCCTGCCCGCGCACAGCCTCAAGCACTACGTGCACGAAGCGGGGGAGCGGGCTCACTACGCTGCCGCCAGCACCGATATCCAATACGAATTCCCGATGGGCTACAAGGAGCTCTATGGCGTAGCGTATCGTACGGACTACGACCTAAAAGTTCAGAGCAAGGGCAGCGGCAAGGATTTAAGCTACTTCGACGAGGCCGCCAAAAGCCGCTATATCCCGCACGTCGTCGAACCGTCGATCGGTGTCGGCCGACTCTTCTTGGCTCTGATGCACGCCGCCTACCGGGAGGAAGAGGTCAACGGCGAAACTCGAGTCGTACTGGGTCTCAAACCCTCAATCGCCCCGATCAAAATCGCCGTCCTGCCGCTCTCCAAGAACGAACTGCTCGCTCCAATTGCCCTGGATGTCTGGAATCGGCTCTCCGCTACCTTTCGTACCGAATACGACGAGACACAGTCGATCGGTAAGCGCTACCGCCGTCAGGACGAGATCGGTACGCCGCTGTGCATCACGATCGACTTCGAAACCCCCAACGACCAGTCCGTGACGGTTCGCCACCGCGATACCATGGAGCAGCAGCGTATTAAAATCACCGACCTGACGGCCGAGCTGCCGCGCCTTCTCGAAAGTTTCTAATTCATGGATACGCCGGATCCGCGGATCGTCGTGATTGGCGGCGGCACCGGGAGCTTTACGGTCCTGTCCGCACTTAAATCTCATACCCGCAACATTACCGCAATCGTCAACATGGTGGACGACGGCGGCTCTACCGGGTTACTCCGGGACGAATTCGGCGTCCTTCCGCCCGGCGACGTTCGCCAGTGCCTAGTCGCGCTTTCGGAATCAACCGACAATATGCGTGATCTCTTCAACTACCGTTTCGACGGAGACACCTTCGGCGGCCATTCATTCGGTAATCTCTTTCTGGCGGTACTCGAGAAGACGACCGGCAACTTTGCCGAAGGGGTCAAGACTGCCAGTCGGGTCTTAAACATCGTCGGACAGGTCGTACCCGTCACCCTTGAAGACTGCAAGCTTATCCTGACTAGGACCGACGGCAGCCGTATCGAAGGGCAGTACTCGATCGAGTCAACGGGCGTCTGGAATGACTCGCCCAGCCTAAGCCTGGAACCGGACGCCAAGCTCAATCCGGAAGCCCGCGCGGCCATCCTGACGGCCGATCTGATCGTCATCGCTCCGGGCAACCTTTATTCGTCGCTCATCCCTACGCTGCTGACGAACGGGCTCAAGCAAGCTCTGACCGAAACGACCGCCCCGATTGTGTATATTAGCAACCTGGTGACTAAACCCGGACAAACCGACGGCTTCAAGGTCCATGACTTTGCCCGCGAAATCATGCACCACGCCGGCAGACTGGATTGCGTTATCTATAATCGCCGCCGACCGAGCAATGCTCTGCTCGAGAAGTACGCTCAGGACGGCGAACTCGGTGTCGAGTACGATCCGGACGTCATGGCCGCCGAACCGTACCAAGCCATAGGCGGCGACCTGGTGTCCGACAATATCGCACCGCCCGATTCTGCAAAGACATTAATTCCCCGCACGCTCATTCGTCATGACGGGGAAGTATTAGCTCAAATGATCATCTCGTACTTGAGCACAAAATAGATCTTTACAACAGCAGAATTTTGTTTTAATATAGTTGAATGAAGTCACGCGAATGCGGCACCGTCCGAGACGGTCTATCGTTGACACACGTTTCCACATATTTTATAATTTAGGGTAGACATGACCGTCAAGACTAAGCCCTCTCAGCAGAATATCGCCTCGAGCTTTGATTACAAATCAGCGGTGGATCAAATCCTCCAGGAGCTCCGCAAAGATCGCGATCGCCAAATCATCGCGCGTCGTTTTGGTTTTGGACTTGCAAAACGTCAAACCCTTGAGAAGATCGGCAACGATTTCGAAATTACCCGGGAGCGGGTACGCCAGATAGAAAAAGCCGCCATCACCAAGATGCAGTCGTCCAAATCCGCTACCATTGCCCGAACCAACCAGTTGATTTCCGAAGTTGTCCAAGAGCAGGGCGGGGTAGCGCTCATTAGTGATGTCGCCGAAAGCCTAGGCACTCCGGCTACCGACCTTGCCTATATTCTTTTTCTCAGTCTGCTTTCGCCCGGCGTCGATGTTATCGATGAGGACGACCATTTACGCTTGGCCGTCGGCATCAACCCGATCTACAAGCGGTCACAGGTTGTCGCGCTGATTGCCGAGATTCTGTCGACCGTCAAGGAGATTGGCAAGCCAACTACGTTGGCCAAACTCCGGACGAAACTGCCGTCCGAGGTCGATTCAACTACTCTCGAGCAGATTATGCGCGTCTCAAAGCACATCGCCTACTTCGACGGCAAGTGGGGACTCATGACTTGGCCCGAGGTCAACCCGAAATCCATCCGTGACAAAACCTATCTCGTACTTTCGCGGCACGGCCGCCCGTTGCACTTTTCGGATATCGCCAAACACGTCCGCGGCTTGGGCACCTCCAAACGCGACGTAACTATCCAAGCGGTGCACAATGAGCTTATTAAGGACCAACGCTTTATCCTCATCGGCCGCGGTATCTACGCTCTCGCCGAATGGGGATACACTCCCGGCACCGTCGCCGAAATCATCTCCGGCGTCCTGCGCGAAGAGCAACCGCTCCACAAAGACGAAATTGTCCGCCGGGTGCTCATGAAGCGTCAGGTCAAGACCACTACCATTATTTTGAATCTCCAAGAAAAAGACCAGTTCGTCCGCACAGCAAAAGCCACATACAAACTCAAAGAGGATTAAACTGACCGTGACAGATGGAAGTGTCTTAGCCCCTTTTATCGCGATCTTCCAGATAATCGGCCTGATCTTGTTTAAGTTCTATGGATGGGTGGTGATCGTGGGTGTTTTGGGTTTTCTAATTTGGCAGAACCGCCGTCGGGAGCAATGGGTTAGCTCGACCGACACTATTCTCTTGCTCGTTGAAGTACCAAAAGACAACGAGAAGAAGGAACTGTCGGCCGAACAGATGTTTGCTTCGCTCCACGGTATTTTGCGGCCCAAATCGGAGCTGGTCCGCGACGGTATCATCCAGGAGCATGTCTCGTTTGAGATTGTGGCGCGCGAAAACTCGATTCAATTTTACGTTTGGACGCCGCGCCATCTGAAAGACTTCGTCGAGAGCCAGATCTACGCCCAGTATCCGACGGTCCAAATCCGTGAAGGTGCCGATGACTATTCGCACCGCGAAATCGGAGAGCGGGTAATCTACGGCGCCGAATTAGGACTGGTGAGCAATGAGGTATTGCCCATTAAAACCTTTGCTTCCTTTGAAGTCGACCCGCTGGCCGGTATCACGGGTGTGCTGGCCAAATTGGAACATCCGGGCGAGGAGGTTTGGATTCAGATTCTTGCCCGACCGGAGGACGACTCTTGGCAAGACAAGGGTAAGCACTACATCGACTCCGCCAAGAACGGAGGAAATGGCAAGACCCTGCAGGGCAATATGCTCCAGATATTGTTGGAACTGCCGACGTACATCATCTCAAACTTTCTTCTGGCCATGTTCCAGCCGCCAGGCGGCGCCACCAAGGAGAAGGGCGGGGAAAAGAAGGTCGAAATGTCGACCGGCCAACAGACCCAGCTCAAGGCCGTCGAAGAAAAGATCGCCAAGCTTGGCTACGCGGTCAAGATTCGTATTGCCTATCTGGGACCCGAAGAGACGCTGGCCAAGCAGCGTATGCAGGCCATCGTGGGCGGCTTTAAGCAGTTCAACACGACCAACCTGAACGGTTTTACGACTACCAAAACTTATAATTCAGCGGGCTTTATTACCGATTACCAGGCGCGCCTGTTCTACGACCGCGGCTATACGCTAAACATCGAGGAGCTCGCCTCGCTCTATCACTTGCCGCACGCGTCGGTCGAGACGCCAAACATGGTCTGGACGACTACCAAGACCTCTGAGCCGCCAGCCAACCTGCCCATCGACGGTACTCTCGATCCCGACGACGTAAGCCTTTTCGGGCTGACCAACTTCCGCGGGCGCCAGCATAAATTCGGGATCAAGCGCCGCGACCGCGGACGTCATATGTATGTGATCGGTCAAACCGGCGTCGGAAAGTCGTTCATCCTTCAACTCCTGACCCTCTCCGATATCTACCACGACCAAGGGTTCGCCGTCATCGACCCGCACGGTGACTTTGCGACCGACATTATGAAGTACATCCCGGAGCACCGTCTCAAGGACGTCGTATACCTAAACCCGGCCGACCGCGATTTCCCGATGGCCTTCAACCCGATGGAATTCACCGATCCCGCAATGAAAGATCACATCAGCTCCGAACTGGTCGGGGTCCTGAAGCGAATGTTCGAAAGCTGGGGACCGCGTCTGGAATACATCCTGCGCTACACTATCCTGGCGCTTCTGGACTATGAAGGTGCAACCATGCTCGACATTACCCGGATGCTTAACGAAAAAGACTTCCGCAAGCACGTAATCAGCCAGATCAAGGACCCGGTCGTCCGCAGCTTCTGGGTGACGGAGTTTGCCAGCTGGAACGAGAAGTTCGCCTCAGAAGCCGTCGCTCCGGTACTGAACAAGGTCGGAGCCTTCGTGGCCAACCCCTTGGTACGTAACATTGTGGGGCAGCAAAAGAGCGCCTTCAACATCCGCCAGATTATGGATGAGGGCAAGATCCTCGTCGTCAACTTGAGCCGCGGGCAGGTCGGGGAAGACAACGCCGCCATCTTGGGAGCCCTCATGGTTACCAAGATTCAGCTGGCCGCCATGAGCCGGGCCGACATGCCGCTCGATGATCGCCGGCAATTCTACCTCTACGTGGACGAATTCCAAAACTTTGCCACCGATTCGTTTGCGGTTATTCTAAGTGAAGCACGTAAGTACGGCCTGAACCTGACCGTTGCCAACCAGTATATTTCGCAGATGCCGGAAATGGTTCGTGACGCCGTCTTTGGCAACGTCGGTACGATGGTCAGCTTCCGCGTCGGCCCCGGCGACTCGTCGGTCCTCGGTTCGTACTTCGAACCGGTCTTTGAAGCTGCTGACCTGACTCGCCTCCACAACCAGCACATATTTACATCGATGATTATCGACGGCGAGAAAGCACTGCCGTTCTCTGCCAAGACCCTCCGTATGCCCGACCCCGTGCATGACCTGACGCCGGCGATTATCGAACAATCACGCGCCCGCTTTGCTTCGAAACGCGCCGACGTGGAGGCCGACATCCGCGCCCGTACCGACGACGGTTCCAGCCAGAGTCAAGGCGCACGGGCGCTTGATCAAATTACCGATACCAAGCCGGCCGCCCCGCGTCCGGGCGCTACCCCGTCCCGTAAACCTGAAGATCAAAAACCGAACACTCCCAAGAGCGAGTTTTTGGCCGCCTTGAAAAACCCCGAACACGTTCCGTCACCACAGCCGCAGTCGGGCAGGGGACCTGAGCAGAAATATCAAAACGGCTCGAACAAACCGAATCAGAACCGCCACCAGGACAACCGTCGGCCGCAACAGCAGCGGGGAAGCGCCGGCAACAACCCGAACGACAGGGAAGCCCGTGACGCTGCCGTACGCACTGCCATACGCGACGTACAGTCCCAGACGCCCCAGCACAAGCAGTAGGGAGCAGGAAAGTGCTGCTCGCCCAATGGGCAGCTGACAGCAAGTCCCCTGCTGCGGCGCAACCGGATCCGCCTATTCCGCATCGGGCAATAGTCGGACCTGCATTCCGGCCGTGCTTATAACCAACTCCAATCCGGCCGTAATTATCCAAGTCCCCCGCCGTAAATATTTACGCCGGGGGACTCGTCATTATGCGGAGTCAAACACCCTGGCTCGGAAGAGTCAGCGATAAGAGATAAGTACGAAGATAGAACAAATGCTTGTTTTCTGCTTGGCACAGGGATAATACGATATCTGTAAAGAAAGTAAAAGGGTACAAACATACACCTTCACGCGTTATAGAGCAGTGTCGCACAATGTATATTTTACGACTCATTAGTATAGATCAGCCGTATATAGCGCTAAATACGCTGTTTGGGGTTTTTAAATAAACCTCTTATACTTTGACTGTTTAAGGTTCATAATTCTCCGACACGACGGTTATGATAACCCCGAATATATTTTGATCTAACCGCACTCTGTGTATGGTACAAATACCGAACTTGATTACAGGAGATTTGCGCCGCTTATTTGTAGTAAGCCTTATTGGGTATGCGCAGGTCGATGTACTCCAACGGCAAGCGCTTCTGGGCGGCCAGGGCCGTTATGACCTGCTTGAGGTCGGAGATAGTCTCGCTTGCCGGACGGCCGGTGTCGAGTATCAGATAGTAGCCTTTATCGGTCGTCACATAGAGGTCGAGTGTTGTATCTTTGACCTGCAGCTGCGTCACCTTTACGCCGGCCGCCGTCAGTGCCGGCACTATTTCCTGAATGTAGGCTACGAATTTAGAAGAAACCACTTTCTGACCGGGATTTACAGGCAGATTTGAACCGTCGACCACTATCGGCAGCGCAGATCCCGCCGGCATGGCTCCGATAACCGTACCGTCCAAATCTATGTCAAAGGACTGATTGCCGCTGCTCCAACCGATCGAGGGATCTTTAAGGATCACGTTGAGGGTTATGCCGCTTGGCCACTGCCGCCGGACAGCAACGCTGCTGATCATCGGATCGGACGCCCGCAGTTTGGCCGCCAAGGCGTCGGAGTTGAAGGTAATCAGATTGTCCTGGCGCCAATTCTCGGCAATTGCCTTGGTGGCGGCAAGTTGGATCTCGGGAATCCGCGATGAGGCTTTGACGGTAACGGTCTTTATGGCAAAAATTTGCTTTATAATCAGCAAACTCGCGACGATTACGATCATTAGGATCATGAATCTTTTGGCTGTTGGACCGAACGGATTTGCCACTCTCCTCCCCCGCTTGCGCGGCGGTCTCATTGACGATCTGCCGTAGACCGGCCTCCCCGTGTTTCTTACCTGACGTTCGGTCATGTTCGGTCCCTGCCCTCCCCTGCCGCCAGAATAGCCTCAGCCAGTGTTCGGGCCGCGTTGGGGGTTGCGAATTGATGAATGGCTTTGGCCAATGCGGCTTGTTCGGTTTCTGATCCCAATACGGCCTTGATCTCCCCTACCAGTCTCGGGATAGTCAGGGTCGACTCATCGAGAACTCGAGCGGCGCCCATTCTGGAGAGCATGCGGGCGTTCTCGACCTGATGGCCGGCCATTTGATAGTTCGGTATCAAGATGGTCGGTTTGGCTAAAGCGGCCAGTTCGGCAATGGTACCGGCACCGGCCCGTGCTACTACCAAATCGGCGGCGGCCAGGGCACTGCCCATGCCCGACATTAGGAAGGCGTGCGGATGGTAGCGATCACGATGCTCGAATTTACCGTATTGCCGTAACTCGTATTCGACCCGGGGCATTTCGTGCTCGCCGGTCAGATGGATAATCTGACAGAAATGAACCAGCTCCGGCAACGCCTCGATAATAGCGTTGTTTACTCCCTGAGCACCGAGCGAACCGCCTGTCACGAGGACGACCGGAAGATTGGAGTCTAGTTTGAATTTGGCCAGACCTTCTAGCCGATGCGCACCGGTCAGCTCGGCACGAACCGGATTGCCGGTATAGATCAATTTCGATGCGTCGAAATCCCGATAGTTTTTTACGGGGAAGCCCACGGCAACCGTCTTGGCCCAGCGGCCGAGAGTCCGGTTGGTCAATCCGGGCGAAACATCCGACTCGTGAATTACGAGCGGTATCCGAAGCATTCTCGCCGCAATGCCGACCGGCAATCCCACATAGCCCCCTTTCACAAAAACCACGTCGGGCCGATACTGACGCAAGATTACCAAACTGCCGGCTACCCCCGCGACCACTCGCGCCGCATCACGGGCATTGAGCCCCAAGGTTGCAGGATTGAAGAGCTTACGAGATGCCGAGGCGTCGGTCATTCGGCGAAACTTACCGGCTTTGATGGTAGCAAACTGAATTCCCGAGGCCGAGGCTATCCTTGCCTCCATGCTGTCGGCTTGACCGATGTAGAGTATTTCGACCGAACTATCGAGCGACTTTAAGGCGTCGCTGGTAGCCAGAATCGGTGAGATGTGACCGGCTGTTCCCCCGCCGCTGACGACTATCCGCATCGCGTACCTCTCTTACTGTGTATTTTGATATGTTAAGCAGAATTCCGGCCGCGAGCAATGATACCACTAGACTCGTACCTCCGTAGGATATGAAGGGCAACGGAATGCCGGTAAGCGGAACAAGCGAAAGCATGGCGCCAATATTAATGGCTGATTGAAATAGCAACAACAGTGTAATTCCGGTGGCGGCCAAGCGGCTGAAGGCGTCGGGAGCGGCACGGGCAATCTGAAAACCCCGATAAGCCAGCACCCCGAACAAGCCGACAATCAAGACCGAGCCGATCAATCCGAACTCTTCCGCGATAATCGCAAAAATTGAGTCGTTAGCCGCCTCCGGCAAATAGCCGTAAACCTGAATGCTCCTACCCAAGCCTACCCCGAAGAAACCGCCGGAGCCGATAGCGATCAAGGCCTGATTAATATGATAGCCCTGACCGCTCGCATCCTGCGTCGGGTTGAGAAAGGTCGTCAAGCGGCTTATGCGGTGTGGAAAAGCAATAATTGACGCCCAAATGAGCGCCATACCGCCCGCGCCCAGCAACGCCATATGCCGCCAGCGCATACCGGCCGAAAAGTACATGCCGACGCTTGCCAGTGCCAAAACCGCCATGGTACCCATATCGCGTTGAAAAATAACCAGGATGAAGGATGCTACGATCAACATAATGCTAAACGGCACGACTGCATCCCATAACGAGCCAATATCCGCTTCATGCTTCTCGAACCAAGCAGCCAGATATATAACAAAGGCGATCTTGAGAATCTCGGCCGGCTGGATCGATATCGGCCCGAAACCGATCCAGCGCGTTGCGCCGTGCGACGAGTGGGACAACCCGGGTACCATCAGCGCGACGAGCGAAATGACGGCGATTATCAAGCCGGCGGTCGCATACTTGCGCCAAAAAGTATATGGAATATTGGACGCTACCACCCAAAACACCAGTCCAAGGCCAATGTATTTGATCTGATTCACAAAATAATAATTACGGTCAGAGTTGCCAAGGAGGTTTTGACTCAAGATCGGACTGACCGAATACATGATCACTAAACCGATTGCCAGCAATACGGCAATAATAATAGCCACTGCATAGTCGGGGCGATGAGCCCGCTGAAGCGGTGAGTCAGAGGAACTCAAAAGACCTTGTCTCCGAGTAAGGCCAGTACCAATCCCAGAGCCGCCGCCACCTGTCCGATAACCCAGAAGCGCATAGTAACTTTGGTCTCCGGCCAGCCGATGGCCTCCAAGTGATGATGGAGCGGCGCCGACAGGAAAACCTTGCGGTGCAGTAGCCGCTTGGATGCAAGCTGTATTATCACCGAGCCGGTCTCGATCACGAAGACAAAAGCGATGATCGGGAGCACGACGACGGTATTGGTCAGCATGGCGATGACGCCCAGCGCCGTGCCAAGCCCAAACGCTCCGGAATCGCCCAAAAAGAAGCGGGCCGGAAAAATATTAAACCAAGTAAACGTCAGAATCGCACCGACTACGGTGGCGCTAAAGGCAGCTATACCGTAGTTCCCTTGGAAATAGGCGATCACCGTGTAGGCTGCGAAAGCGACTGAGAGCAAACCGCCCGAGAGTCCGTCGAGGCCGTCGGTGATGTTTACGGCATTGGCCGTGGAGACAACGACCAGTATAAAGAGCGGTATATAGAGCCAACCGATTGAGAAGTCCCCCACCGCCGGAACATGAATCATTGAATAACCCAGTTTATAGTGGAAATATAGGGCCCCGGCCGTGGCAATCGCGAGGATCAGACTGAACTTAATCTTACTGCGCATACCGGCAATCCCCAACCCCTCGCTCCGGATATTGAGGTAGTCGTCGAAGAGGCCGACCGTTCCGGCCGCTACAAGGGCAAATAGCGGCAAATAAGTCTGATTACGGCTTAAATTAAATACAATCGTCAGGATAGCGATCGTAATGATGGCCACAATGCCGCCCATCGTCGGTATATTACGCTTGTGCTTGGCTGCGTGGAGTTTAGCATAGATGGGAGCCGCTTCGCCCGAAACGGCCGTTGTCCGCGGTTGCTTCCAGAGTTTGTACCTGAAGGCAAAGTGAGTATAGATTGGCGTGAGGGCCATCGAGAGCGCAAATGCTCCGAACGCCAGAACGGCGATGCGCGAAATCGATGTAACCTCTTGGGCATGAATGAAATTGATGGATGCGAGGATTGACATAAGCGCCTTGTATATCTGTTAGTTTACCATAATTTGCAGTGTCAGGCAGTCCGGCTAGCCTGAGGGTGCAATCCCATAATACTTGAAGAGCCATTTACATATATTGCCGAAGACCGGAACCGTCGTGGTCTCCGCATAACCGCTCACGCCCGGTCGATCGATGCGGACCATCAGGGCAAATTTGGGATTGTCGGCTGGAGCAAAACCCACAAACGAACCGATATTTTGGCCGTCCAGATAACCTTTTCCGTCGGGACTCGGGATCTGAGCCGTCCCCGTCTTGCCGGCAATCTTGTATCCGGGATTCATCTGGCCGGCCATGTAGCCCGAGCCGTGTTGCACCACGACCTGCATCATCTGGTTTAGGTCCGCTGCCGCTTTGGGCGAGATCACATGATCTTGAACGACTTTGGTTGCGGTCGGGTTGAGCGAGCCGTCATCGTTGATTTCACCGGCCACAAGATGCGGCTGGAGGAGCTTGCCGCCGTTCGCGACTGCCGATACCGCCGTAATCATCTGGATCATGGTGACACTTAAACCCTGGCCGAAAGTGTTGCTCGCGTAGACCACGTCTCCCCCGTTGGGAGAATTGGGCGCATACATCACGCCCTGCGCTTCGTTGGCCTGCTCGATGCCCGTGCGCTGACCAAAACCAAAGTGTTTCGTAAAGTAATCGTAAAGCGTCTTCTTGCCCGTCAGAGTGATTTTGTTGGGGTCGCCGCCCAGCGCCTCCAGTACAAAAATTACACCGGTATTGAGAGAATCGCGCAGTACGACCGTCATGGATTTGTTCTTCCCCGGTTTATCCCCGACGGCATCGCTCAGTATCCGATCGCCGATCTTGACCGAACCCGGATCGTCGTACAGAGTGTCCGGGGTAATCTTGCCCTGGTCCAAACCGGCAGCCATCGTAAAGACCTTCATGCCCGAACCGGGTTCAAATTGACTTGCCACTACCTTATTCATAAACACGCTGTAGTCGGTGGTTTTTGAATATTGATTAGGGTCAAAAGTCGGATAGGTCGCCATCGCGATAACGGCGCCCGTGGACGGGTTCATGAGAACGGCGCTTCCCGATTTGGCGTGGACTTTATTTACCTGATCGGCCAGTTGCTGCTCGATCATAGCCTGAACGTTACGGTCGATGGTGAGCTGAAAACTCTTACCGTCCACCGCCGGCTTGATTACGTTGTCGGCAGTGGCGATCGGTATGCCCCGCGGATCGGTCTTAGCCGCCAGTTTTCCGGGCGTGCCCGCCAGTTGGTCATTTAGATACTGCTCGATACCGTACTGTCCCGCGCCGTCGCTGTTTACAAAACCCGTCACTTGAGCCGCCAACGAACCCTCGGGATAAGTCCGGTAGTCACGGGGTTCAATCCCCACACCGTTAAGGTTTAACGCCCGAACTTTGTCGGCAACATCAATCGGAATTCGATCGGCGATTACGGTATACTCGATTCCTTTTCCGAGACGGTCAAGATAATCGGCTTCCTGCCCGCCCAGCACCCCCGCCAAAGCTTTGGCGGTTGCCGGTTTGTCCGATACATGGCTGGGATCGGCGTAAATAAGATTGAGGTGTTGATTTAGCGCCAGCGGCGAACGAGAGGTACCGTCGCTAAGGTATAATTCCCCCCGGCGTGCCGGCACTTCATATTTGCGCGTGTGCTCAATCGTAGCCTGCGACTGGTACTTCGAATGTTGAAAAAGCTGGAGCTGGGCGAGACGTACAATTAGAATCGACGACAAAACGACCAGAAGAATCGACATTACTCCAAGCCGTCGGCGTTGCAAAATTGTTTCGTTGTACGTAGCCACGTGACCTACTTTACCATCCTTAACCAGCCGCGTCGCCCGACCGTCTATTTAACGTACGAGACTTGACCCACTGGCACCATCTTGGCAACGACGGCCGAGTTTTGGGTCGCCTGTATTGACTGCAAGCGCGCGGCTTCAACGCTCATATCCTGCTTTTCGGCCAAAATCTGAGATTTTTGATGGCTGAGGTCGCTAATTTGATAACTAAAAAGATTCGTCTTGGTTATTTGATTAAGATAAAGTAACGCCAGCACGCTGATAAGCGCGATCACCACGAAAGTGGCCGATGTCGGGCCGAGCCGCACTTTGGCCGGCTGACGATAGAGATTCTGATTGCGGCGAGCCGTCAGAGTTGCTGTAGACATAGCCTACGCCTCCTGTTTTGAATATTTGATTTTGGTTTTAGCGCGTGGCAGAGCGCACCGGTTTTGGTACGCTCGCCACGCTTAATCGCCAGTTACTTCTTGACGCGAACCTTGACGGAAACGCGCGTCGAACGACCTTTTACTTTGATGGACATTTAGTCCCTCCTTTTGTTTTGGTTTATTTTTTCGGCGGCTCGCAGCTTTGCGCTGCGGGCTCGCGGGTTGAAAGCAATTTCAGCGGAATCGGCCGTGATTGGACGACTGGTAAGTTTCTGCAGAGTCGCCGTATGGCCGCAGGTACAGATCGGCTGCTTGGGCGGACAGATACAATCACGTGATTCGGTATCAAAGAACTGTTTGACGATGCGGTCTTCGAGAGAATGAAAGCTGATGACGGCCAGTCTCCCATGGGGAGACAAAATCCCGGCAAGTACCGGAAGCGCTTCTCGGAGCAGTTCAAGCTCGGAGTTAACCTCGATACGAATGGCCTGGAAGGTCCGGGTTGCGGCGTCTATGTCGCCGCGAACCGCTACCTTGCGGACCACGCGCGCCAATTGCTGCGTCGTCGCGAACGGACGGTTGGCTACGATCGCCCGAGCTACCGCCCGGGCTTTCGGTTCCTCGCCGTATTCACGAACAATCCGCTCAAGATCACGCTGCGACATTGTGTTTACGACGTCGGCGGCGGTTCGACCCTGGGACTGGTCCATGCGCATATCGAGTTCAGCATCCGTACGGAAACTAAATCCTCTCTCCGCGTTGTCAAGTTGTGGTGACGAGACTCCCAGATCGAGCAAAATCATATCCACCAACGTTCCGTCGGCCTGCAGTCGTTCTGCCGCCTCGAGGAAATCGGCGTGGATGAGTTCTACTCGGTCGCCAAAAGTTTCTGCGAGCGCCTGAACGGCGCGCGCATCTCTGTCGACCAAGATCGCACGAGCGTCGTGACCTATACGCTCTATCACGGCCGCGGCATGTCCGCCGTAGCCGGATGTTCCGTCAAGGTAGCTCTCGCCGATTTTGGGCGATAAGACTTCGATGACGCGATCTCGTAATACTGGGTGGTGTGTTTGTTTCATTTTCAAGGTCACCTATTCAGCAGTCAGCTTTTTGTTTGGGATCATTTTTGTTTTTTGGTTGGAGTTTTCCGTTTAAGCCGAGAATATGGCTTAAACGCTGTGGTGGTAAGGAATTATCGTAAAGATAATTCCTAAAAGTGTGTGTTGTGAGGTGGAGTTTTACGCGAAGAGGTTCGAGGCCTAATTAACGGAAGACCTATGGGACCGCTTGCTGACTGCCAAATAGCTGCCTTTAAAATGTTTGTTTTTAGTTTTGAAGGTTCGGGTTGTAAAGCTAAAAAATTATACTTTGGCCGTTAGGCGCCAATAGTTACCGGCCCGGACAGCTGTCACTTCTCGTGAGATACCTGCAAAGTCGAGAAGATGCTGGTCTAGAGTAACACGTCCCTGCTTCGCATCCATCACGAGGGCCGTCTTACCGGTTCGAAACTGAACGTTGAGATCGGCGGTGCGTTCATCGAGGATATCCCCTTTGAGCGCCGGCTCCATTTCTTCGTTCCAGACTTTTTCAGTGTACAGATGCAGGTATTGCTTGAAACCGCGGGTGATTACTACCGTGCCGCCTTCGAACTCGTGACGAAGCTCAGCTGGAAAGGTGAGCCGGTTTTTGTCGTCTAGTTTGCGTTCGAAGAAGTCCATGGTGTGATCTTTCGTTGGTTTCGTGCTACCCACTGCAACCCACTGAAAACAGTATAATCCCCCACTCTACCCACTGTCCAGTCAAATAATTATATATGGACAATGTTGAGTAACGCAGTCTTTGTGGCTCCCAAAGGCCTTTTATGGGGTTGATGAAATTAAAAAGTTGAAAATACTAATGTTTATGGTCTGGTTATCCACAAGCGTCATGCTATAAACCGCCCGCTTCGGACTGACCGCAATGTCGGTGCGAACCTGCTTCAGGCTGGAACTGCCGACGGCTCAATGCCATGGAGGCGCACCATAGAGCCACGGTATTTGCCCCGAAAACCCAAAAAGACCTCACGAAGAGGTCAGTTTGGTGCTGCCGCCCGCCGATGGCGGGCATACGACAAGCGCCAATTTACGTTACGGGGCTTAACGCCCCGCAACGCATGGTTACTTATAGAAAGTAGCTTTGGCTTGGCTTCGGCATTACTTCTTGCGAAGAACGTCTTTGAGCGACTGGCGCGAGCGTACGTATGCCGAAGCTGCGTAGCCGAGACCAGTGATACCCAGGGCTCCGCCCATCGCACCTACGGGACCGGTATCCGGAAGTGGAGTCGGGGTCGGTGTAGGGGTTGGAGTGGGGGTTGGGGTTGGAGTTGGGGTTGGAGTTGGGGTCGTACACACGTGGTTGATGGTGGCACTCGCGTCGGAGTAGATCGGACTGGAGCC